>NZ_JBPAOH010000152.1:0-19902 GCF_050875635.1 Tolypothrix sp. VBCCA 56010 | reverse complement strand
TGATGGCTTGATATTGGACAGTGGAAGTTATACTATCACCCTCACCGGCGTTCAAAGTGCTAAAGCAATCCCGGAAGCATCATCTGGACTAGGTTTATTAGCGTTTGGTGTTTTGAGTACAGGTGCTATTGCCTCGCGTAGAAGACAGCGGGGTAGAACTATAAACGGTATTTCCTAACTTGAGTTGGGGAGAGGTTTTGATTAGCACAGTAGAAAGTTTCATCCTTATGGGGATGCAACTTTTTCCGGCAATATATAAGCGCGGTAATTGATTTCGACGCGGGCAATTAATTCTTAACTAGCAGCAATAAGCGCTTACTTTTTTAGGAGATATGAAAATGAAAAAGAATTTATCTTTCACCTCGCGACGTAGCTTGTTGAAATGGGGTCTTCTAAGCGTTGGTGCGGCAGCTTTAACCACTCTACCTGAGAGAGTGACTGCACAGACTAATGAGTATGGCAAAACTCTGACATTTAATGCTGATGATATTGGTATCCTTAACTTCGCTTTGTTATTAGAGGAACTAGAAGCAGCATTTTATTTACTTGTGCTTAAATCTGGCAAGATTACAGATCCTAAAGAGTATGACTATATCAAAGCCATAGGTTCTCATGAAGCTACCCACGTCAAATTTCTTCGGGAAGTTCTAGGTAAAAATGCTACTTTTAAGACGAAAAATCTCAAATTTAACAAAGCTGGGTTAGATGCTGTCCTGACAGACCGCGATACCATCTTGAATACGGCTGTAGCTTTGGAAGATACGGGTGTTCACGCTTACAATGGGGCGGGAACAAGCTTGAAAGACCCCACATACTTACTGGCAGCTGGTTCGATTGTATCTATTGAAGCACGCCACACTGCTGGAGTACGTGCGCTTCTGAAGCGACCTACCACAGAGCCAGATAGCGATCGCGCAGTCAACGATGCTGACCTAGTTCCTGAACTCAATCCATTTAAGGGACGTGCCTACGATGAGCTATACACGCCCAAACAGATTATAGCGATTGTCGGCTCTTTGAATATATTGAAAAACCCAATCAACGGCGCACTTGTCGCTTAACCCCAGGAGTTACAAAGAATATGAAAACCCTTTTCTCGCTAGCAGGGCAATTAGTTGTCAGCCTCGGTTTGGCAGCAACTTGGGGTAGAATGCTGATCCTGTCTTTACTCCTTCTATCCTTGCTCACAATCCCCGTAACAGCAGCTTCTGCTCAGTCAGCAACACTTACACCTAAGGAAGTTGTTGAATACGCTTTGACTTTAGAAAAACTGGAAGCTGATATGTATAGCCGTGCGTTTACTGCAATCAAGAGCGGTGGATTGATGAGTCTCCCAGAACCTGCTAAAAAAGCAATCAAGTCCTACGGACAGGATGAGGGTATGCACGTTACCGATCTATCGGCTGTATTGACATCTCTGGGAGGTAATCCAGATGCGATCGCTATCCCAAAGAACCCCAACTACGATGCTATACTCAATCGCGACCCATTTAATAATCCTGAAGATTTTCTCCTGGCGTTACAGTATGTCGAAGACACGGGGGTAGCAGCTTATAAGGGACAGGTGCAGAACTTGCTTGCCGCCGGTGATGCTGGTAAAGTTGTCTTAGCTGGAGCTTTGGAAATCCACACTATAGAAGCTCGACATGCTGCTGGTGTTCGCTATCTACGGCAAACTTATTATGGTGCAGATGTGCGACCTTGGGTTAGAGATGCCAGTGAAGTCCTCTTCAACAAGAATCGGGAAGGGTCTAATTCCCCAATTCCCTTCAGTAATGAAGCTTTTGATGGCTTTGCCACAAAAGACGAGGTGATAGCGCTGGTGGGTCCCATCCTGACCGAGAAGTAAATAAAATTCGGCTGTTCTCCACACGCGCTATCAAAAGCGATATGCCGTGTGGGGAATTTCTTACTTTAAACGCGATCGCTCTTGTTGGAGAAAATTGGCGATCGCCCGATCAAGCTAAGTGGTTCATTGACGATTTGTCACGCGATCAACAGACAAGCCGAGATATATTGGTGATGGTGTTGGCGAAGTTAGATTTACACTTGAAGTGATAAGACTAAAGTAAAGACTGATGACTCAAGCAATCGGCATAGACCAACTTATTGCAGAAAAGGTGAGAACCCTTTCCCTTGAAAAACAGCAGCAGGTGCTTGACTTCGTGGAGTTTTTGCACAGCAAATCGCTAAGAGTGGAGTTTAAGCACCCTAATGGGACGCTAATGTCTGCTTTAGAAGCTGCGGCAGACTTAGTAGGGTGTGTAGATGGAGGACCTGGAGATTTATCTACAAACAAGGAGTATCTTAACAGACCATTACGAGAATGAAGCAAGAAGTAATGTTAGATACAGGTCCTTTAGTAGCTTTAGTCAATCGTCGGGAGCAATTTCATAACTGGGTGACAAATCAGTTGAGAGAGATTGAACCACCTTTGTTCACTTGTGAAGCAGTGATTACAGAGGCTTGTTTTCTCTTACAGAATGTCTATGGAGGTGAACCAGCAGTAATTTCTTTGATGCAAAGAGGAATCATCCAGATAGAATTTCGTCTCAGTCAAGAAATTGCTCTGGTTGGGGAGTTGATGAGACGTTATCAGTCTGTACCGATGTCTTTAGCGGATGCGTGTTTAGTGAGAATGACGGAACTTTCTCCTCTAAGTGAATTGCTCACCCTTGATAGTGATTTTACAATTTATCGTAAGAATCAAAATCAAGTAATTTCTGTAATTATGCCAGAAGTTGGATAAGAAAAGCTAGAATTTACGTTTTCGAGTGTACATACTCCAAGACTGGTAACAAGTTCATAAACTAGTGCAACTTGAGATAAAAGTAATTGTTATATATTTTACTCGATTTTTAGTAGATAAAGGCAGCAAGCAGCAGAACAGAATGTTGATGATATTCAACGATAATCCCGGTTTATTGAAGAAACCGGGATTCTAAGGATTATTTACCATTTGTCATGCGCTCAAAAACCAAACTAGAGATTTGGGGAAATATTTTCCAATCGTAAGCATAAGCGCGGTCTTCAGCAAAGACAACAAGAATATAAGCTGCTTTTCCATCTGGTGTTGCTATATATGCTGCTTCTTGACGGGTGTTAGAAGTCCAACCAGCTTTACCACCAAAGTCAATATTGCTTGGCAAAGGTTCGCTGAAGAATCCCCGTACAGGATTAAATTCGTTAGGATTTTGATCGTCTTTTTTCAAATTCCTAGTTTGCGAATCTATTCTTAATAAATTTATCATTTTTCCACTATAATCTGGCGATATAGCTTGATTCTCATAAATTTCATATAAAAGTCTGGCAGCGTGCAGCGTTGTCATCTTATTACGAATAGGCTTTTCTGGATTACCTCGCATTTTTAACTCAGCACCTTTAGGTTCAGAAATATTGAGGTAATTGATGGGAAAAACTTTCTGATTTAAGTTAATATTCGTATACCCTGCTTGTTGAAAGTATTTATTTAATTGATTGCGTTTTTGTACCCAATTTTCATACTCTTCACCTTGGAAATCATTTCTTGATTGAGTATTGGTAATTGTATCAACAACGTAGCTGGCAGAATCATTATCAGAGTTTTTAATCATTTTGCTGAGGTATGGTGTAAAATTGGCTTCGCTCGCAGGATTATTCTGGATTAGCGAATACGAATATACCATCCAAAACATTTTGACAATACTAGCTGGATATCGCAGTTCATCTTGTTGATATGCTCCATACTTCCCTGTTTTTGCGTCGATTAATGTGATTGACAATGCTTTTTTTGGTAGTTTTTTATCAGTTGCCAGACTAACTGCGCGATCGACAATACTCTGTAATTTCTGACTTTTCTGGAAATTTGGAGAAATAGTGATATTATACGTCAGTTCTACATTTGTTTGTTGTAATGGAGGCAAAGTATTTAGCGGATAAACTGGTATAGGTAATGAGGAAATTGGTGGTGAAACAGGTGTATTTTTAGTTTGAGGAATATTTGTTGGTGGTGAAGAAACTGCTTTTGGAGGAGGTGAATTTTGTCGTCGATTAATTGCTAATCCAATTAGTGTTATAGCTAGCACAACTCCTGCAACTATACTGAAAAATTGCAGACGAGATAATCGTGATGGTTGTTTTTTCCGCAATCTCATTTTTGTCTGTTGATTTTGAGTTTTTTCTATTCTTGTATTGTCTAATTTTTTTTCAGATAAATGTGTAAAATGTTGCTGTAATTGCTTTTCGTCAGGTGCTATTTGCTGTTGTAATTTAATAATTGTTTGCTGCTGCTGTTGAAGCTGTTGATTGGCACGAGCTAAATCTGCTTCTAATTCAGAAATTCTTCGATCGCGTTGTTTAATTTGTGATTGTTCAGACACGAATTATACCTTATTCAACAGGACGTGTTGGTTCGTCGTCGTCTTTTTGAGAATCGATCAAGCTATAAACATTGAGGAAGGTTGCGGAAATAAAAAATATAAATGCTAGCCAAAATCCAAAACCGTAGCTGACTAAAAGTAAACCTTGCCCTTGTTTGACGATTTCGCTGTCGATTTTGGACTTGAGCATCAGCAGCAAAATAAAACCGACGATACCAGCACCTGCTGGAGCGAACGCGCTTTTTTTCGCTTTGATAAAACTGGTTCCCAAACCAATAACACCAGAAATCAAAGCGATAGTCGCTAAAGGATCTGCCGGAATTTTTTCCTCTTTTGACTGGTTGCCAAAAATACTTGGTTGCCTAACCGTTTTACCTATGGCTAAATCAATTCCATTTAAAGTTGCGATTTCTTCTTGTCTGCAAGAAACTGTAATAAAAGGTAGAAAAAAGCAAATTAAAGTTAAGGTAAATAAAGCTGGAGAAATTTTTCTACGTAGTTTATTCATGTATTTTCCTAATTTAACGAGTATTAATCACTCTCACAGTTGTATAATCAGATATTTTTAGTTTTCCATTCTCTAGTTGTAAAGAATATCTAACTAACCTTGTATCAAATGAGCTATTTTCATCATTAACTATTTCTCCATCTTTATACAGTTTGCGGTCTTCTGTAAGGACTATATCGAGTGTTGCTTGATCGCCATTAGCGACAAAGTTTTCAATAGAATCGATTCTTTGTACACCATATCGATAATAAGCGTTGTTATCTTCTAGCCATTCTAATGAACTTCCTTGTCCAATATTTTTTCTATATGCTTCACCTGTAGTTAATTCACTTCCTAATTCGCGATTAAACGGTGGGGCAAATAACTGAGCCTTGGATTGTTGCCACTGGTTAATTAAAGCGAATGCTGCTTTTTTGGTAATTGCTGAGGTTTGTGCAGTAGCGATTGGTGGCTGAGGATCGCTGATAGGTTGCTGCGGTGTTCTAGAATTTTCGGAAACAGAAGAAGTTGGTGCTGGAGAGGAATTTTCTGGTGCTGGAGAGGAGTTTTGTTCTGCCACTGTTTGTTGTGGCTGAGGTTGGTTAGATGTTTCTTTGCGGTTAATAACTGTTAAACCAATAAGGACACACGCACCAATTACACCACCGGTAATCACAGCTTTTTGCCAATCACTCATGCCTTTACTGACTGGTGCTGGCTGCTGATAATAAACTGGCTGCTGGTATGGGATTGCTCCACCTGATGATACCACTGTCGCTGGCTGGACGTATCCTCCGGATGGCGGTGCAGATATTTGCGTGGCAGCAAATGGAGGTATAGTAGGTGCAATGGGAGTTACACCAGTCTGCAATGCTTCGAGCATTTCTCTAGCACTAGAAAAGCGATCGCGTGCATGAGATGCGATCGCTTTATCCAACACAGCCGCAAAACTCGGACTCAACGATAATGCAAAATGTCGCCACACAATCTCACCAGTAGCTGGATCGGTTGGCAATTCCTGAGGAATCTTGCCTGTGAGCAAATAAATCGCTGTTAATCCTAAACTATACAAATCACTGGCAAATACAGGTCTTCCAGCAGTTTGTTCGCTCGGCATAAACCCTGGTGTACCAATTACAATCGACCTGCTAGAATTCCCGGAAGCAGTTACTACTGTTCCCATCGTTTCCTTGACTGCCCCAAAGTCGATTAAAATCGGTTTCCCGTCTGTGTAGCGAATGATGATGTTATCTGGCTTAATATCCCGATGCACAATCCGCTTACTGTGGACGTATTCCAGAACTGGCAAAATATTTATCAAAATTTCTTTGACTGAACTCTCACTCAATACCCCCTGCTGTTGCAACTTTTGGGTTAGAGTTTGCCCCTCAATATATTCTTGTACTAAATAAAATTGCCCATCTTCTGTGAAGTAGGCATTTAACCGAGGAATTTGATTGCTGTTACCACCTAGTTCTTCTAAAATCGCCGCTTCTCGCTGAAACCGTTCTTGTACTAACTGATAAACCTGAGCATTATTAGCTACTGGCTTGAGCTGCTTAATCACACATCGGCATCCCGATGGCATCTGAGTATCTTCTGCTAGAAATGTTTCACCAAACCCACCCGAACCCAGTACCCGAATCACCTGGTAGCGATTTTTCAATAGTATGGGTGTCATTATCTCTTTACCCCAATACGGTTACTTAAATTTATTTTATGCTTAATACATTGTCCTGCATATATATATCTAAAAATATTTTGTTTATTTTTCTTGGTATTTCTGGCAAATTTTCATATTATCGTTGATTTAGAGGTGAAAAGACACCTTAATCAATCATCATAATTCTTCAATGAATACAAAAATAGGCAACAAAAATTTACTAAGTACAAACCAGTACTTAGAGCTAAAAAGTCAGGGAAAAGTTTTACACATAGAACTGAGTAAACCACAGCACAAAATGGGACGCGATCGCAATTCTGTCGATCTGCTAATCCCGGAAGATTGGCAAGTGGTAGGACGTTGCCAAGCTGTGTTACGCAAAGAAGGGGAAGACTATCGCATCTATGATGGAGATGGCATTCACCCCAGTACAAATGGGTTATATATTAATCACAGTCGCATCACTACCGATGCAGGATATTTACTGAAAAATGGTAGTGAAATCTATATCGGTCAAAACCCGCAAAATCAGGTTTTGTTGAAATACTACAATCCTGCTAACCCAGTAATCAGTAGTAAACCAAGTTTACAATCAATTTCTCTGAAAAATCGCTCTGTATTAATTGGTCGCGATATTAATGCTACTTTACCTTTAGATGCTCCGACAATTTCCCGGCATCATGCCACAATTGATACAGATGCTCAAGGACGCTACATTTTACGCGACCACAGTACCAATGGCGTATTTGTTAACGGACAGCGAGTTAATAGCACTACATTACTATCACCGGGCGCAACTATTCGCATTGGACCATATACCTTAATTGTACGTGGTGATGAACTACAAATACTCGATCAAGGCTCGCGCATTCGTCTGGATGCTTGCAATGTGGTGCTAGAAACCAAAGGTAAGCGACGATTAGATGATGTTTCTTTAGCGATTGAACCGGGACAGTTTGTTGCGTTGGTGGGGGGAAGCGGTGCGGGTAAATCAACTTTGATGCGATCGCTCTTAGGAACTGAGCAAATAACCAAAGGTATGATTTACTTAAATGGGGAAGACTTGCGAAAAAACTTCAATATCTATCGCACGCAGATTGGTTATGTTCCCCAAGACGATATCATTCATCGGGAATTGACAGTTGCAGAAGTACTTACCTACGCTGCCAAGTTGCGATTACCACCAGATATTGATGTCCCAAACGTGGTGGAAAAGACTTTACAAGATGTGGAAATGTCGCACCGTCGCAATGCGAGGGTAAGCGAATTGAGTGGAGGACAGCGCAAGCGAGTCAGTATCGGGGTAGAATTGCTAGCCGATCCGAAGTTGTTTTTCTTGGATGAACCAACATCTGGACTCGATCCGGGGTTGGATAAAAAGATGATGCAACTATTGCGGAAATTGGCAGACCAAGGACGGACGGTGATTTTGGTGACTCATGCGACAGCTAATATCAAGTTGTGCGATCGCGTGGTTTTTCTCGGTCAAGGTGGACGCTTGTGTTATTTTGGTCCCCCTGATGCATGTTTGCAATTTTTTAGCGTTAAGGAAGACTTCGCCGATATCTACAACCAGCTAGAAAAACCAGAAACTGTCATCGACCAAGCGCAAAAATTTCACTCTTCAGATGATTATCGCCGCTACGTTGCCAATCACCTCAGTCCGGGAAATCAAACTTCACAAACCAATGCCAATAACAAACAAGGTTCTGGTATATCTTTTATAAAACAATTAGGTATTCTTGCTCAAAGATATTTTCAGATTCAGCAACGCGATCGCATCAATCTTGCTTTAGCGCTTTTAACCGCACCTATCGGCATTAGTTTAATTACCATTGCACTCAAAGATATCCATCCCTTAATTTTACCAGCAAAACCAGATGCAACACTCGCACCTTTAGCCTTGCGGGTATTATTTGTATTTACCTGTGCTGCTTTGTGGGTGGGACTTTCTAGTTCATTGCAAGAAATTGTCAAAGAAGCAGCGATTTACCTGCGCGAGAGATTGGTAAATTTGAGTTTATTTGCTTATCTTGGTTCTAAATTGACAATTCTTTCCGGTTTAGCATTTTTGCAAACTTTGCTAATTTATTTAGTTGTGCTTATATTATTTAAATCTCCCGAACCGAAATTAATTTCTTGGCAATTAGGATTATCAATTACTACTTTCCTCACACTTTTAACTAGTATGAGTTTAGGGCTATTAATTTCCGCCATTGTCAAAAATAGCAGTCAAGCGAATAGTGCCTTACCTCTATTATTAATCCCGCAAATTATCTTTTCTGGTGTCTTGTTCAAGATGGAAGGTATTGCTAGTAAAATTTCTTGGTTGATGCTGAGTCGTTGGTCAATAGGTGCTTATGGTACTTTAGTTAATATTAATGCAATGGTTCCCGATGCGATTAAATTACCTGATGGTAGCACAGTTGCTAGACCATTTGACCCAACACCAGTTTATGATGCAACGTGGGCGAATCTGCAATTAAATTGGGGGCTTTTGTGTTTGCATATGGCGATTTATTTAATTGTTACTTTCTGGTTACAAAAGCGCAAAGATATTTTTTAGATTTCTCTTTCACAATAGTGCTTGCTCGTCAATAACGAGTGCTTGTGATTGTGTCAAAAACAGGGTGTCGGGTGTCGGGTGTCGGGTGTGGGGAGAAGACGGCACATGCTAGAGGCGTATGTTTCCCCGCATGGTGCAACCGTCCTCAAAGGACGAGGCTTGTACCCAATGGTTGTTGGGGCTATTTCGACACTGCAACCCCACACCCTACCCCCTACCCCCGCCCCAACGGGGCTTGGTCATCATGTAATTTGTATTCCTATAGTGGGTTTACGCATGAAGGCGATGCGGAAGCCGCCGCTTCGCGATCGCACTGGTTCCGCCAAGAAGGGTGCGATCGCTTTTTCACAATTATATATTAGTCGATTAATCGTTAAAACGTTTAATCAAAAAAGCTACTAAATTAGTCATCGACAATAGGAACGAAGGATGTGATGTGACAACGTAAAGAATGAATCCTCCCGTTCCGCCTAAATTCACTAAAAGACATGAAAGAAAAGCTGTGCAGCAGTCCAAGGTCAAAATTCGTTGCCGCTTACAAGATTTAATCGATGCTCAAGGCATGACGAGATCGGCATTGGCGACTGCGACAGGACTGACCAGTGCAGCCATCAGGGGACTATGTGAGAACACCGCAAAGCGCTACGACGTTGATACTTTAGCCGTCCTGTGTGACTTTTTTGGGTGCGATATGGGCATATTGTTTGAGGTTGTTCCAAGACAAGGTGAGGGGATGGATCGCGGGCATCAAGTGTGATGTCGTGTAGTGCCACCAACGACTTTATCAGATATTCTCGTTCCTGTTATTGCAAAAAATACTTCTACTACCGCCATGTAAGCGATCGCACTTGTAGTTCGGCTCAAAGACCCAACAAGGTATATTTTGTCAAAAATAGTACCATCAAGGGTACTGCCAGAGCTTAGTTATTCAAGCCATACTACAGATAGATACAAATTGAATTCTTTTCAATTGGACAACCAACTCCAACAATACCAAGGCAATAAATATGCGTAGACGTCATGGATTTCCCCCTCGTACAGGTGAGAATCAACCGCTGGGTGAATTTACAGAAACTGGGAAGTTCGGCAGAATGTTTCCTAAATTGCCGAGTTTTACTCCATCAATAGCAAGTTTGACTGAATTGGGCGATGCAATGAACGATCCAAGCCCAAATACTCCCGACGGTGACAATTTAAATGTCCCTGCGGGGTTCACTTATCTGGGTCAATTTGTCGATCATGACATAACCCTTGATACCACTGCTCTGCAAGAGACTCTTGTCGATCCATTGGCAGTGCAAAATTTCCGCACACCAAGGCTTGACCTTGATAGTCTCTATGGCTCAGGACCTGATGTGCAACCGTATCTCTACCAACTCGATGACCCGGATCTATTTTTAATTGGGACAACGAACGAAAAGCCAGGAGCGGGAGATCCATCGGTTCCGACTAAACTGCCCAATGACCTGCCTCGTGCCCAAAGTACTTTGGGTCTTCTTGGCGACTCGCGCAACGACGAAAACTTAATTGTTGCCCAACTGCACCTAGCTTTTTTGAAGTTTCACAACAAAATAGTTGCAGGAATTAGGGATGGAAGCATTAAACCAAAGAATTCTACTGACAAATCGGTTTTTATACAAGCCAGAGAATTGGTGATTTGGCACTATCAGTGGATTGTACTGTACGATTTTTTGACTCGCATTCTTGACAAAAATCAGCTAGAGGCGGTGTTGACTAAAGGCAGACGCTTCTACAAATTTAAGGAAGAGCCATTCATCCCGGTTGAGTTTTCAGTAGCTGCCTATCGTCTCGGTCACAGTATGGTGCGTGCGGTTTATGATTACAACCGTGTATTTTCTAATCCCCCTGTTCCACCAAGACCTGCTGGTACTTTGGAACTGCTGTTTCTTTTCACTGCCAAATCAGGTAAGTTTGGTGACTTTGCCAATATTCCTATTCCCAGTGACTGGATCATTGACTGGAGAAGGTTCTTTCAAATCGATCCTAATGTGCAAGTTGGTTTTAGCCGCAAGCTAGATCCATTCCTCGTTGACCCGTTGAAGAATTTGCCGAATGTTCCACTTCCTAATTCACTGGCAGTGAGAAACCTGCTGCGCGGTCGCAGTCTCGGCTTACCATCCGGTCAAAGTGTCGCTCGGTTTATGAAACTCCAGCCGTTGACTAAGGCTGAAATCTCCACAGGAGCTGATGGAGCAGTTGCCGTTAAGCATAACTTTCATATTGAGTCACCACTGTGGTATTATATTCTCAAAGAAGCGCAAGTCCAAGGTCAAGGAAAGCGCTTGGGTCAAGTAGGAAGTCGCATTCTCGCTGAGGTGTTTATCGGTCTTCTGGAAGCAGATAGCAGCTCGTTTTTGGTGCGTTGCCCAGATTGGAAGCCGATACTACCTGCCCAAAATCCCGGTACATTTACAATGGTAGACTTGTTAAAATTTGTCGGAGAACTCAATCCGATTGGCGATAAATAATAAAATGTAACGGATTTTGTAGATGCGTAGGGGAGACAAATTGGGGTGTGGATTTTCCTCCCCCAATATTGCCGTTGCGTTATGCGTAACGCACCCTACAAATACTAATAAACCGGACATGATACCAAAAGTTATTTCGGCGAACTCAAAAGTTATTTCGGCGAACTCAAAAGTTATTTCGGCGAACTCAAAAGTTATTTCGGCGGACTCAAAAGTTATTTCGGCGAACTCAAAAGTTATTTCGGCGAACTCAAAAGTTATTTCGGCAGACTCAAAAGTTATTTCGGCAGACTCAAAAGTTATTTCGGCGGACTCAAAAGTTATTTCGGCGATCGCATTTGTTATTTTGGCGTGTCCATAACACACCCTACGAAACTACTAGAAGAGTTGAAACCTATGCTGGTCAATTTGTGTGTACACCCTAGATGCGTAGGGGAGGCAAATTGGGGTGTGGATTTTCCTCCCCCAATATTACCGTTGCGTTATGCGTAACGCAACGCCAGTTTGCTCAAGTCGGGAAACCCTTTCGGCAATCGCTCATGGGGGAGACCCCCAAGACCGCGTTGCCTCACCATGCAACTGGCTCCCCTACAAATACTACTTACGGTTCTTTACCTTGCGCTCGTTTTTCTTCAATGCTTTGCACTAATTCATTGACTGAAGTAATACGTCTTCCTTCACGGTGGATGCGTTGACCTAATGCGTGAAGTGCTTCTTCATCCGAACGATGTTGTAATACATAGCTTCGCAATTCCTGAATACTCATTTGTTCAAAATTTGGTCTAATCACGATAATCCACCTCTCCTTGTTGGTTTATTGCGGCTTGCGTCTCTTCCCCTGCAATGATTATCAAGTCTCCTGTTCGCCTATCGACACAAACTAAGTGAATTGATACAAACATACTGGTTAGAGAAATACAAATTCTGTACATCTGCTGTAATTGCTTAAGTGATGGCTGATTTTCCCTGGTCATGCAGCACCATTGTCCTCTACTTTAGCTGGTTGATAATGAAAAACTAATTACTGACTAGCGCAAACAAGCTTCTACCCATCAGCTTGAATTTGCTTAACTACAGTCAGCGCTGAGTAACTCACCCCAGCAGTACCTTCCCCAGGATGGGTAGAGTCACCCACTAACCATAAATTCTTGATTGGTGTGCGATTGGCAAAACCAAAGGGACCGAAAGTAGATATTCTTTGACCAATACCGCCGACAATACCACGATCGCGTGCTGTATAATTAGCAAAGGTGCGCGGTGTTGCGGCTTCTACATGAATAATCGTTTCTGGTTTCAAGTAAAAGTATTGCGAAAGACGTGCGATCGCTTCTTCTGTATATTTTTGTTTTAAGCCTTCATAATCCTCAGTCTGCCACCACGGTAATGGATCGACAAAGGATGAAGCAATAATTGTTGCTTTCCCTTCAGGTGCGCGACCATCTCCCGGATGGCTGACGGAGACAAATAGCGAATTATTCTCGCCAATTTCACCATTGGCATCATACATAAATTGTAGATGGGGCGGGCATCCTGGAGGAATGGCGCTTGCGTCTACACCCAAATAAACGACAAACGCACCGGATGCGGGGGGTAGTTTTTCTGTTCGCTTTTTATACCCGCGAGGAGCTTTTTCACCTAATAGTTGCACTAAGTTCTGTACGGTGACATTTGCAACTATATGGTCGGCTGATTCTGTCCAGACTTCGCCGGTTTTCTGATTTTTAATGACGACGGCAACAGCTTTGTTATGCTTTAGGTGGATATGTTCTACGGTGTGGCGCATCAACAATTTACCACCGTCTCTTTCTAAAGCTGAAACTAAGCGATCGCTTAATACTTGCATACTACCTTGCAGATGAAACAATCCTTGCGGTAGTTGTGATACGCTCAATGCTGTGGCTGCATAAAGTAATGCTGTCTCTTCTGCATTCACTTGAGAATACAGCTTTAATTGCAAATCTAAGAATGTCCTTAAACGGCGATCGCTTCCTAATTTATAAGCTCGCAAAGCATCGCCCACTGTAAACAAAGTGTAAGGCACGGTAATTAATGTACCAGAGCGAACCGCCTTAGTCAACTGCCACAAGTCCCAGATGTTACGTGGTGGTAGCACCGGATCGCGTCCTTGAAATTTCCAACTGGCTTTAAATAAAGCTGCCATTAATTGCCAGAATGGTTCACTACCAGGAAACTGTCGTTGACGTTCTTCTTGCCATTTTTCTAAATCACGCCAAACGTTAATCGGTGTTTTCTCCCCCGGAAGATACACTGCACAAGCTGGATCGCAAGGTGTCGCTTTTGGAAGCTCGATTTCTAATTCCGAGAAAATACGGTGGTGAATACCTCCTGGTTCTAACCCTGCCACCTGAGTTGCTCCTACATCAAAGGTAAAGCGAGCGCGTTTGAAGGTAGAAGCACAACCTCCCGGTACGATCGCTTGATCCAAAATTAAGACGCTGTAACCTCTATGAGCTAATAAAGCCCCAGCAGTGAGTCCACCGATTCCTGCACCGATGACGATGACGCGATCGCTTGGCATAGATACTTTTACATATTTCTTAATATTTCTATTTATAATTTTATATTATTTGAGGAAAGCAGGAAATTTTGCCGTAAGTAGGCGATCGCAACCAATGTCATCCAACAATCGTAGAGACGTTTCTGTGTGGAACGTCTCTACAATATGTACAATTTTTTCTTGACATCTGAACTGACGGCGCAAATTTTCCCAATTTCATTCATATATCGTCCGACACATTTGTAACACTTGCAACCATCTTTGCCCCATCACTCTTGCATATGGTTTGGTGGGATATTGGTATGGTTTATACATTTGTCCCTGAATTTCAGTAACTGTGATGTTGCGATTAACAGCTACTTTGCGAACAAGTTTAAATTTTTCTAAGAACTGCAACCAAGAGTGATGATCTGACCAAATCAACGAGGTTATTGGTTTAGCAGCAATTTTTAATATACATTCAATAATGCATTGATAAATTGGTCTTAACAAAAGCGGACTATAATCCAATTTTACAGCATTATATATCCATTCTAAAGTGGTCTTATAATCTCCATTATCTTTACTTTTCCATGCTAAGTAAACGTAAAAAGAACTGGCAGACCAAGTATATATATGATTCGGTATTTCTGGATGCCTATCTTTGAACTTTGCCATCATCAGATTATAAGATTTTGCCATTGTCTTACAACTGTTAGACATACTGGCACTTAGCTGACGATAACCAACCAGAAATTCAGGCACAACCCGAAGTTGATAATATTCGGCTATTCGCAGATAAATATCCCAATCTTCACAACCTTGAGCATTCTGCTGTTTAAGTTCGCAGTCGTAGCCACCAACTTTTTCAAAACAACTTCGACGGATTAACGGCGTACTAGCACTACCGATAAAGTTACTAAATAGCAAAGCTGGGTAGACTTCTCCCTGTACGCTGTGGATGTTTAAATAATTATAGGGTATGTATTGTCCGATAATTATATCATCTTCGTCAATAAATAAACACCAGGCATAAACTAATCCTACAGATGAACCTCCTTCTAATATGCACTGTACTTGTTTGTCAAGTTTACTAGGATACCAAATATCATCAGCGTCCAGGGGTGCGATATATTCCCCTCTCGACTTTTCTATTGCTAAATTACGCGCTGCGGCAACTCCGGCATTTTGCTGTTTCAATAAAATTACACGACTGTCTTTTTCGGCAAAAGACGCCACAATTTCCGCAGTTCTATCTTTAGAACCATCATCAACTACTAAAACTTCGATATTTTCGTAAGTCTGCGAGAGTACAGACTCTAATGTCCGACCAATAAATGCCTCTGCGTTATAAGCAGGAATAATAACTGAAACAAAGGGCAGATTATCCTTCATTTTGTTCACAAACCTTGTAAATGTTGGTTAAAGAATTTAAAAAGTTAGCCAAAAACAGAAAACAGATAAAAATCTGACAAAAAGTCCGAAATCAAAGAAAAACTTGTCTACATGAAATTACTTATTTGGTTGAATAATCTAAATTATATCCTACAGGAATTTACGGAAAAATCAACTTGATGTTTAATAACAAAATTTAGGTATTTTGACGGGATGAAGGCGATCGCTCTCCTTCTTCAGATTGCAACTCTCACCAACAGGCAATCATGGTTCTATCTTTTAAAAAAATCCTTCTATAGAAGGATGACAAAAATTGTGCAGGTAATCAATGCAAAAATTTTGTCAAAAAGTGTTGACGAATGCGGGTTATATAAGTCCTAGGTAAAATAAAGAAGTAACAGAGCTTTTCACCCACAACTACCAATGACTTCAACTTTGCTGAATTTTCCTCGTCTCAATGCCCCAAAGCTGCACATCTTGCCCAACGGGTTGACAATAGTAGCAGAGCAAATGCCGATTGAAGCCGTTAACCTCAACTTGTGGGTTAAAGTCGGTTCAGCTGTAGAATCAGATGCAATTAACGGCATGGCTCACTTTTTAGAGCATATGATTTTTAAAGGCAGTGAGCGACTAAGTAGCGGCGAGTTTGAACGTCAAATTGAAGAGCGCGGTGCTGTTACTAATGCCGCCACCAGCCAAGATTATACTCATTATTATGTGACAACTGCTCCCAAAGATTTTGCGGAGCTAGCCCCACTACAAATTGATATAGTAACTAATGCCAGTATTCCTGATGAAGCTTTTGAAAGAGAGCGATTGGTAGTTTTAGAAGAAATTCGCCGTAGTGATGATAATCCTCGCCGGCGCACCTTTCAACGAGCGATGGAAACAGCGTTTGATCGACTACCCTATCGTCGTTCGGTATTGGGACCAGAAACAGTCATTTCTCAACTAAAAGCGCAGCAAATGCGGGATTTTCACGCTATGTGGTATCAACCACAGTCAACGTGTGCTGCGGTTGTGGGTAATTTGCCGGTAGAAGAATTAATTGAAATTGTCGCCGAGGGATTTAGTGCAAAAGACGGGATAACCCCACCCGAACAGCATTTAGAAATTACTCAAGAATTACCATTTACAGAAATTGTCCGCCGAGAATATGTAGATGAAAGTCTAACTCAAGCACGATTGGCAATGGTTTGGCGAGTTCCGGGGTTAATTAAGCTTCCGGAAACTTACGCGCTGGATGTTTTGGCAGGAATTTTGGGACATGGACGCACATCAAGGCTAGTGCGAGATTTGCGCGAAGAAAGAGGATTGGTTTCTTCGGTTTCTGTGAGTAATATGACGCAGCGGTTACAGGGGACTTTTTATATTTCCGCGCATTGTGCTGTAGAAAATGTGCCAGCCGTGGAAAGTGCGATCGCTCAACATATTAGCAGGCTACAAACAGAAACGATCGCCGAAGCTGAAATTGAGCGCGTGCGAAAGCGTGTCGCTAACAGATTTATTTTTAGTAACGAAACACCAAGCGATCGCGCTGGTTTGTACGGTTACTATCAATCTATGGTAGGAGACTTAGAACCAGCCTTTGATTATCCAAATCACATTCAAGCTCAAAATGCAACCGATTTAATGCAAGCTTCTCAAAAATATCTTTCACCAGATGCTTACGGTGTAGTTGTCATGAAACCAGCTTAATAATTGGGCATTGGGCATTGGGAATGGGGCATTGGGCATTGGGCATGGGGCATTGGGCATGGGGCATTGGGCATAGGTTTGGCAGTGCGTTGCGCGGGTTAAGCGCGTTGTAGCACCTGCCGTCATTGGGCATTGGGCATAGGTTTGGCAGTGCGTTGCGCGGGTTAAGCGCGTTGTAGCACCTGCCGTCATTGGGCATTGGTTATTGGTAATTATTTTTATTACCCATTCCCCACTCCCCATTCCCCACTCCCCATTCCCCACTCCCCACTCCCCATTCCCATTCCCCATTCCCCCATTCCCACTCCCCATTCCCCATTACCCATTCCCCATTTCCCATTCCCCATTCCCCATTCCCCAATCAAACGATGTGGACTAAAATTGATGCTGATATTAGCCAGGTGACTGGCGAGAAATTTGAGAACCAGAATAGGCGATCGCTTAGTGGTGGATGTATCAACCAAGGTTATGCTGTTTCTAGCGGCGAACGCACTTACTTTGTTAAGCTAAATCAAGCAGCGCAAATTGCTATGTTTGAGGCTGAAGCGCTGGGTTTGCAAGAAATGCGGCAATCAAATAGCATACGCGTCCCGAAACCAATTTGCTGGGGGACAGCAGATAATTTCAGCTACATCGTTTTAGAGTGGCTGGAAATGGATAAAGGTAATAGCAAATCTTGGTCAGAGATGGGACGCAAGTTAGCCGCGATGCATCAAACTACTAGCAGTCAAGGTATGGGCTGGAAAATTAATAATACCATCGGTTCCACGCCGCAAATTAATACTTGGACTCAAGACTGGGCAGAATTTTATACTCAACATCGACTATTGTATCAATTTGAACTTGCAAAACGGCGCGGTGGCGATTTTCCTCAACAAGAAAAATTACTAGCAGCTATACCTAAGTTACTATCACATCAGCCGCAACCTTCCTTGGTGCATGGCGATTTGTGGGGGGGAAATGCTGGGTGTACTGTGTCAGGAGAATCGGTAATTTTCGATCCGGCAACTTATTTTGGCGATCGCGAAGTTGATATTGCCATGACCGAACTTTTTGGCGGATTTCCAGCGGCGTTTTATCATGGATACAACGAAGTCTTTCCTTTAGATGCAGGCTATGAACAAAGAAAGACTATTTATAACCTATATCACATTCTCAATCATTTTAATTTATTTGGTGGCGGTTATGCTTCGCAAGCGAATCGCATGATTGAAGAAATTTTGCGGTTTTGAGGAAAATAAGCGATACCTTCTCTACAAGATGCCTTGATCGCGATCGCGATCGCGCACTTTAGTAAAGTTCGTCTTTCCTTATATGTAAACTTTTGTACTGATATTCATATTTTTGCTTGAAATTCTCGGTAGTTAACAATCTCTTAAACAATTGGAAATTGGGCATTGGCAATGGGTAATTGGGCATTGGGCATTGGGAATCGGGCATTGGGAATTGGGAATTAAAGAAGAAATAGTTCGCTCATCACTGAACAAATACGATTCTTTCCATGCCCATTGCCCCATGCCCCATGCCCCATTACCGATTCCCCATTTCCTAAATTCGTATTTGACCTTCCCTGGTTCTTCCCGATGACTCTCTAACTTGAAACATATCAGGCAGTTAAGCCTGCAACAAACCCTTAAAAATTAGAGGATTCAAAATGATTAGCGACATCAAAGGATTATACAATGCCTCGGGTAAGCAAATTATCAAGAAAAAAATTCTTAACAACGCACCACTGCTAACCACCACAGAAGTTCATCAACCCACAACTACTCAGGCTGTCGATATCAAAGGCTTTCAAAACAGTACTAACAGTAATGGGGATTTGGCAGCCATTGCTGTTGTAGCTGGAACAGTCTTAGCCTTTGGCTCGACTATTAGTTTAATTTGTAAAGCGCTTAATCTGGGTAAATCGGCGGCAAAAATTGCAGAGGATACACAACAAGAAAAGCCTGAGACGGTTATAGCCTCGACTATACCTGGTAATCAACAGAGTATTATTGCTGCATACGTTAAACAAGCTCATACCTTCAATCAGCAGGGAGATACGAATAAAGCGATCGCTCTATTCGATAATGCAATTCGTATTTTTCCTGACGATGCTTACCTCTACAGCCAACGCGCTAACTTACGCCGGCAAAATCTACAAGACACAAACGGAGCACTTGAAGATTATACCCTAGCGATTAATCTTCATCCAAAGAATCCCCTATTTTACCTTTGGCGTAGTCAGGTTTACTATGAAATCGGCGATAAGTGCAAAGCAATGGCAGATTATAACACAGCTATTCGTCTTGCCCCGGAAGATACAATGTATCACTCTTTTAAAAATGGGTAATGGGGAATGGGGCATTGGGCATGGGGCATGGGGGAGCCAGTGCGCCCTTACGGGTTTCCGGCTTGAAGCAACTGGCGTCATGGGACATAGGGCATGGGGCATGGGGGAGCCAGTGCGCCCTTACGGGTTTCCCGGCTTGAAGCAACTGGCGTCATGGGGCATGGGGCTGAGATCGAAATTTGGCTTTATTCCCATTGCCCATTGCCCATTGCCCATTGCCCAACGCCTGATTTTTGCAATTTCAGGTTTAATATTTAGCAGCCGCTCATCCTCCTAGCGGTGGATTATTCAAATTTTTATCACAAAATATTTTAAGCTCATCCCACCCCAGCCACGGAGTGGGATGAGAGCGGGCATGGGGAATGGGGCATGGGGCATGGGAAAGAATGCCAATGCCCAATGCGATAGGGCCCC
>NZ_JBPAOH010000151.1:0-19959 GCF_050875635.1 Tolypothrix sp. VBCCA 56010 | reverse complement strand
TCCGCATCCCCCCCTCCCCCCCTCCCCCCCACTCCCCACTCCCCAATCCCTAGTAGCAATGGTCGGGGATGGTATAAATGATGCCCCGGCGTTATCGCAAGCTGATGTGGGAATTGCTTTACATTCGGGGACGGATGTGGCAATGGAAACTGCTGAAATTGTACTGATGCGCGATCGCTTAACCGACGTTGTAGAATCTATTCAGCTTAGTCGTGCTACCTTCAACAAAATCCGTCAAAACTTATTTTGGGCTTTTGCATATAATACATTGGGCATTCCCTTAGCCGCTGGTGTTTTACTCCCCAGTTTCGGTTTTGTTTTAAGTCCATCTGGTGCTGCTGCTTTAATGGCGTTTAGTTCTGTTAGCGTCGTCACTAACTCATTGTTATTACGTCGAGCAAGCTTATCGTCCGTAGAATCCTCCTCTAGAGGTAAAATTTTTCAGCACAGGTCTTGGTTTTGCCCATCTCAGGTTAAACTAAGTCGTTAGTCAGGTTATGGGTGCATCTCACAAAGCCTGTTGACACTCTTAAAAGAGCAACAGCAGCCAAAAGAATAGAACATCTTCGTTCTTTCATATTGCAAGTCAATATGCATTTTAATTGCATATTACATTAGTAGGACAGACTTTGAGTGCGCGAAAATGGCAAGAAACCACACTAAACAACTTTTAATTAATTACACAACCACTTCTAGCAACGATTTGTCAATGGCAGCAGAAACTAATGAAAGCCATCTACTGATTATTGAAGACGATCAAGGACGCAAAGAATTTACACTCTCACGCCCTTTGTATTCTATCGGTAGACGCGAGTGCGATATTACTTTAGTATCGCAGTTTGTCTCACGCCGTCATGCCACATTAGTCAGACTGCCACGAGACGATAAAAACCATAGTTATTATTATCGGATTGTCGATGGTGATGCCAAAGGCAAACCTAGCGCTAACGGTTTAATGATCAACGGTCGCAGGATACCAGCACACGATCTGAAAAATGAAGACGAGATTGTTTTTGGTCCTCAGGTACGTGCTATTTATTATTTGTTAAGAGATACTGCACGACCCATAATACAAACAGATGCCACAGAGTATGATATCACACTCATCAACCCCGGCATGGCTGAAGATATAGACGAGGATATTGAAGATTGAAAACCTGCCAAAACTGGTATGTTTTTATTATCATCTTCCTTTTTCGCTATAAAGGCGTGTTGCTAAAGAACCGCTTGATACTCAAAAAAGCAACCTTGAGCAAACGCCTTTGTCATGAGTACCACTGGCTACCCCGCAATGCTTTCAATCAAATGCCAATGGCGGTTATGTTCGATCGCCTGCTTGACGTATTCAAACACTTGGCGGCAGTGATTATCAAGTTGAAGAGGCAGTTCCTCATTTTTAATCACAATACTCATCCGGGTTTCTGTTTCCGTAGCTGTTGACTTATCAATCAAAACTTCCACCTTGACTAACTTAGAGAAGGAAACACTACCAGGAATTTCACGAGCCATAATGTAATCGGCTGTATAGTATTGAACATCAAACTCACAGTCTTGCAGAAGTTCTACAACCAACGGCTGGAGATGGTCAATAGTCACAGAAACAATAAATGAACACGTATAGCGAGCCATAGCCCCAAGCAAACGCAACACTCCGTCCATCCTATAATATCGAAGCATGTAAAAGGCAAGTAGTTATAGATTCATAATTAAACTGGGGACGCTTGGACGCTTGGATTAGGGAAGAGGGAAGAGGGAACAAGTAAGGAAAACGTCCGCAGTACTTAATTCCTTTCTTGTTCCATAAATTAATTTAATTGCTCCTCACCCCTTTATTCCCAATCCAAGCGTCCCTTTTTGGTAAAAGAAGCTGAAATTTGATAAAAAACTTTAAAATAGTAAGTTGGGCAAAGGTGCAAAATGAAAGTAGCAATTACCGGGGCAACAGGATTCGTCGGCAGTCGTTTAGTAGAACGACTTCACTTTGAAGGTCAAACAGTGCTGGTGTTAACTCGCAACACCACCTTTGCCCAAAAAGTTTTTCCTTCTCAGGCTTTTCCGAATGTAGAAATTATCGATTCTACACCAATCTCTGATTCTTGGCAAGATGCAATATCAGGTTGTGATGCTGTAGTCAATCTTGCTGGAGAACCGATCGGTGAGGGACGTTGGACACCAGAACGCAAGCAGGAAATTCTCAACAGTCGCAAACTGACTACGCAAAAAATTGTCGAAGCGATCCAGATTGCTAACCCCAAACCATCCGTGTTAGTCAATGCTTCGGCTATTGGCTATTATGGCACCAGTGAAACCGCTACCTTTGACGAAACCAGCGCTTCTGGTAACGATTTTCTCAGCTTTGTCTGCCAAACTTGGGAAGCCCAAGCGCAAAAAGTAGAAGCAGCTGGTGTGCGATTAGTTATTCTGCGTTTCGGGATTGTTTTGGGAATCGGTGGTGCTTTGGGCAAAATGATTACCCCCTTCAAACTCTTCGCGGGTGGTCCCATCGGCAGCGGCAAACAGTGGTTTTCGTGGATTCACTTAGACGATATTGTAAATTTAATACTGCAAGCTTTAAAGAAATCAGAAATGCAAGGCGTATATAATGCCACTGCTCCTCATCCCGTCCGCATGTCAGAATTATCCCAGACTATGGGGCAAGTAATGAATCGTCCTTCTTGGTTGCCGGTTCCTAGTTTTGCGATCGAAGCTCTTTTGGGTGATGGAGCGATTGTAGTTCTCGAAGGTCAACAAGTCCAACCCAAACGCACCTTAGAAACAGGTTTTGAGTATCAATATCCTAACTTAAAACCTGCTCTAGCACAAATTCTCAAATAAAGTTATTTCTTAATTCGTAGTGAGCGGTTTACCGCTCATAATTACCCTAACCCAGCAAAAATAAGGTTTGAGTGCCTTCTTGACTTAGAGTGCGCTCTAAGATTTAAGCTGATTGTCATGGGAACAGACCTCACCATTCAACAAGTCGCCGCACTCACGCATCTCAGTGAACATACGCTGCGATATTACGAGCGCATTGGCTTACTTGATCCGATTCACCGAGCATCAAGTGGGCATCGTCGCTATTCAACTCAGGACATTGCTTGGATTGAGTTTCTGACTCGCTTACGAACCACGGGAATGTCCATTAGCCAAATGCAGCAGTTCGCTGCCTTACGTCGCCAAGGAGATCGTACCGTGCCTGAACGACGACTTTTGCTAGAGGTGCATCGAGATGAGGTTCAAGCCAAATTGGATGAGCTTCAACACAATTTATCTGAAATTCAACAGAAAATTCAACTCTACAAAACATTGGAGCAGAACAATGACGTTAACACATGAGCTAACACAAGATCGCTATACTCGTGGATTAAACAAACTGGGTGAAATTGATGGTGAAATGGGGCAGCAGGTAATTGAAAGCCTCAAAGCGATCGCTCCTGACTTTGCTCGCTATCTAATTGAATTTCCGTTCAAAGACATCTATAGTCGTCCAGGGTTGGATTTGAAATCGAGAGAAATTGCCACAGTTGCCGCACTCACGCCATTAGGCAATGCCCAGCCTCAACTTCGCGTTCATTTGCAAGCGGCTTTGAACGTCGGCTGTACGCAACAGGAAGTGATTGAGATTTTGATTCAGATGGCTGTTTATGCAGGCTTTCCTGCGGCACTGCGCGGACTGTTTTTCGCTCAAGAGGTATTTGCCGAGTTTGACCATGTTAAACAACCAACAAAATCGCCAACAGAGATTGTGCAAGCTTATTTCGCTGCGTTTTTGAGCGGGGATCTGGAAACAACGCTTTCAATGCTGAACGAGGATGTAGAGTGGCATGTGCAGGGTGCTCCCAATGTTCCGACAGTCGGCACGTTGCAGGGAAAGGAACAGGTCAAAGCCTGGATGCTTGATTTTCCTAACTATTTCAAACCTCTGGTGTTCGAGGTGGATCGCTATTTCGAGAGCGCTGATGAAGTGATTGTGACAGGACGATTCAAGCATCTAGTTCTGTCAACCCATCGAGAAGTTGGCAGTGAATTAGCGATCCATTTCCGAGTCAAGGATGAACTGATTTGCAGCTACAAGATTCTGGAGGATTCTTATGCGCTCTATCTGGCTTTCAATGAGTAAAAAGCAACGCTCAATAGATTCTTAATAGTTAGTTGATACTAGTCAACAGCTAACTACTGACTGGAGAGGAATTTCTTAGAAACCCAACTGATAATACCGCTAAGAATAGCACCACCCATGAGGATGCCGATCGCCGGATTAAACACTGGTTGCCAAAGTTGATGCCATAAATCTAAACCTAGATTTACTCCAACAGCATTACCGATAACAGCGATCGCCAACCACCCAAAACCTAAAATTACCACAAACACATCCGCTACTAAAACCAGATTTAGCCAGTTTAACAATTTATCTTTCATATAGGGACGAGGGACGCTTGGACTGGGGAGTAGAAAGTGGAAAGTAATAATTTTTGACAACTAACCACTAACTACTAACCACTAACAACCATCAATTATTCTGGAAACAGCCAGCTTTTGACTTTTAGCAAACTCTGCCAATCTGGTTTTCTGCTTAAACCGTCTTCAATGCTGCTTTTGATATCATCCCGCCATTCTGGGTTAACAAATATTAATTGTTGGGCAAAATCAATATGTTGCCTTAACCCTTTTTCACCTTTTTCCAGCATCGCTAAGGCAAGATTAATTCTTGCTTGTGCGTCTTGTGGATTTAATTTTACTGCTTTCTGGGCGGCTTTCTGAGCGGAGTTGGGTTTATTATCTAGCAGATACAACCACGCTAAACAAGTCCAAGCGGAACTACTTTTAGGAGCGCGATCGCATACTTCTTGAAATACAGGGATTAATTCATCCACTGATTCTCCAGCTTTATAACGTTCTAAACCTGTATCAAACAGGGATTCAACTGTTTGAGTCATAAGTTATTAGTCAAGGGTCAAGGGTCAAGGGTCAATAAAGTTTAGACTATGGACTAAACACCAAATGATTTACCACAACCGCAGGTTTGATTGGCGTTGGGGTTGGTGAATTGAAAACCACCGCCGATCATGGCATCGCTGTAATCAAGCATCAAGCCATAAAGATATAATAAGCTTTTGCGATCGCAAACAATTTTGAAGCCATCATAATCAAACATTTCATCTTGGGGGCTAATCTTACTCGCGTCTTCAAAATCCATCATGTAAGACATCCCAGAACAGCCACCTTGACGCACTCCTACCCGCAAGCAAAGGTCTGCGCCTTGATTATCCCGCAACCTTTTCACTTGTCGTAATGCGGCTTCACTCAGTTGAATTCCTCGTTGAGATACTTGTGCTTGTGTCATCTTTTCAACTCCTTTATGTGGTATAACCAGAACCTTGTCTGGGCAAGTTTATAAGTTGAAACCCCAAGCTAGGAGCGCTGAGGTCGTCCCTTGCTGTTGAGTGTATCCATTCTAGCGGCATTGATGTCCCAGAATAGTAAATTGTAAATACTCCTTTAAAAGCCGCAAAAAGCAGCCAAAGATTTTTATTCTAGAATTGAGGGACTCGGTGTTTGTAATTCGGTGTTTTTGAATAGCAGGCATGGTAGCCAGCAGCCTAACCCCTATAAAGGTGCAGCCGTGTTAATTAATTTGAGCGCTAACGCTCGCCATTTTCCTTAAGTTTACTTGCACATTGCTTGTTTTGACTCTTCTTTACTTTATGACAAGTTTTAATCGCTCTACCAGTCGTCGGTTACAGAAACTAATTCAAATTCCTTCTGTATGGGAGGGCGATCGCCGTCCGATGTCATCACCAAGTAGAGATGACTCGGAGGGAAAAGGAGAATGCATTCTTTGGGTAGATGGTTCCCAAGGAATTGTGCGCGGGATGGATGTTGTCGATCCAGACACAGGTCCTGAGGCGATCGTTCGCACTCTCATGCGAGCAATGGAACATCCCCACAGTCCCGCAAAACCAGCTCGTCCGCAAAGAATAGTCGTCAGAGATCGCGAGATCCAATTTTACCTGCGCGGGGTACTGCAAGATTTGGATATTGCCATTGACTACGTACCCGAATTACATTTAATTGATGAACTGTTTCGCGGATTTGAGGAAATTATTGATAGTCAAGTTCCCGAATTACCTCCACAGTATGCGTCAACCCTCCGCAATCAAGCATTGGCAATATGGCAAGCAGCTCCTTGGGAATTTTTAGAAGAACAACAAATCTTATCAATAGAAATTAATAAGTGGGATGTTGGTACACTTTATGCCTCAGTAATGGGAATGCTGGGGATGGAATACGGAATTTTATTTTATCGCTCAGAAGATTCTCTCAAACGATTTCGCGCCACTGTTTTAAGTGATGATGAATCGCAAGAGCGTTTAGAAGAAGCTTTTCTCAAACAAGATTGTCTGTTTCTCACCTTTGAGGGTAGCAACGCCATCGATGAAGATGACGATGATGTTGAGGATCTGGCAGATTTGCCCTTATCGGAAATTGACCCTACCTTCGGCAATATCCACCCTTTAGAAGGACTGCGGTCTGTTTTGTATGACGAAGAAGCTCTTGTAGTCTTGGTGGCTCTAGAAAGCTTCTCTCGGTTTATCCGCGACCATCGACACCAGCTTATTGGAGAAACTTTCCTTACCCTCAGCCGTCGCTATCGCATTACACTGCCATCGGATGAATTAGCTAAATCGGTTAATATCACCGTTTCCACGATGCCGCAGTTAGCAGCCGAATTAGAGGAAATGGCAGGCTTTAGCAGCACTGAGGAGGGGGATTTTGCCAATAACCCGATGTTCCGCTCATTGCGAGATGACTTGATTCCGGAAGATTCTTTTCTCAGCTTGGGTGTAGTGTCTTGGGAAATGTTGGAGTATTTACGCAACGGTGTAACATATCATCAAGCAGGCGAAATTCAACAAGTAGGTGACGGATTGCCTGTGATTTTAATTCAGACTTCCCGTCCCAAGGCGAAGATTGTAATTGAAAGTATTGAAGCTGCGGGCAAACTTAAAGCAATTTGTTTTAATCCCGGTGCCGATCCTTTCGATGGCGATCGCTACGATTTGGGTTTATTGCAAACTAACAATGGGGAATTATTTCTTTTCGGTGAGTTTTTAGACGATGACCCCATTCATGTAGAAGCACGTAAAAAATGGAATCAGCGGTGTAAAAATACTCAGGGTTACTGCGGCTTAATTATTGCCAAAGGACTTACAGGAGCTTCTCGCGGAAATCCGCAATTGCGAGATATGATGGCTTTATTTGAAGCGCGATCGCTTTCGCCGAAAGAGTTAGGTATTGGCACTCTCCAGTTGATGCCGCAGCTTCAATTTGAATGATTTTATATTTCATATCATGTCCGTCTTAACATTAATAAAAACATACCTACCGTCGTAGAGACGTGACAATGGAACGTCTCTACATAGCCGAATCATTACGACAATCGGTCCTTTAGGCAGTTCTCCCATCCTGCTGCGACCTAAGTTGTGCCTCTTTTTGAATTGAGCCAGCAGGTAAAGCTTCACGCCTCGCTCCTGACGCTCCATTGTGATTTGGGGTTTCTGGAGGGTTCGAGCCTCCTGGTGGACGCTTGCGAGAAAACATTGCCTTAGCCGCACTCTTCACCAAGATGTACAGAATAGGCACCAAGAACAAACTTAAAAACGTTGCCAAGAGCAACCCTCCAAAAAGCGCTGTCCCCAAAGACCAACGGCTACTTGCTCCAGCACCCTCAGAGAGAACCAAAGGTAAAAATCCTAACAGCGCGGCAAAAGAAGTCATTAAAATCGGTCGCAAGCGTTCTTCCCCCGCTTTCACCGCTGCTCGTGTGATGCTCATACCCTCCTCAAGTAGCTGATTGGCAAATTCGACAACTAAAATCGCGTTCTTGGCTGCCAACCCAATCAATGTTACCAAACCTACTTGACAATAGATATCATCTACCACTTTGGGAAAGAGGCTATCTGTCATAAAAATATTAGAGCGTAGCCAAATCGCCGTCATCGCTCCCAATACTGCTAGGGGAACCGTTAGCAAAATAATAATCGGGTCAATGTAACTTTCGTACTGAGCTGATAGCACCAGAAAGACAATAGCGATCGCTAAAGCAAAAATCAGCGCTGTGGCTCCTCCAGAAGTCTTTTCTTGCAGATAAGTCCCCGTCCACTCGTAACCAAAACCTTGGGGTAAAACCTCTTTTGCTACTTCCTCCATCGCTTTAATTGCCTCACCAGAACTCGCACCAGGAGCCGGAGCGCCCTGAATTTTGATCGATCTATACAAGTTATAATGCGTGATCGTTTTCGGTCCGACAAAGGGCGTAATTTCCACCAAATTGCTCAAGGGAATCATTGTCCCATTAGCAGAGCGAACATACAGCTTGCCAATATCATCAGGATTAGCGCGGAAAACTCCATCTGCCTGGATATATACCCGATATTGTCGCTGTCCCTGCACAAAGTCGTTCACATATTGTGACCCTAAATAACTTTGCAACGCGGTAAAGATTTGATTGATATCTACATTCAGAGCTTTAGCTTGGTTGCGGTTCACCTGGATTTGAAATTGCGGAGTATTTGCAGTGAACTGAGTGAAAACTCGTTGCAAAACAGGCTTTTTATTCGCTGCCGCAATAACCTTTTGAGCATTCTCAACCAAGGTTTCAATGGGAGCGCTCCCGGTTCGGTCTTGAACGATAAACTCAAAACCACCCGTACTACTCAACCCGCGAACCGGTGGAGCATTCACCGCAATTACTCTGGCTTCTGTAATCGTTGATAGCTTTTTGTTCAGGTTTTGAATTATTCCATAAACAGACTGAGATTCTTCAGTTCTTTCTTTCCAGGGTTTCAAGTTGGCAAACGCAATTCCTAAATTAGAAGCATTTCCATCGAAACCAAAGCCAGAAATCATAAAACTCGCTCTCACCTGCGGAACCGATGTAACTTCTTTCGCAACCCGCTCCATAATAGATTCGGTGTACTTCAAAGAAACCCCATCGGGAGCCTGAACAATCACAAAGAAGTAACCTTGATCTTCCTCTGGAATAAATCCGGTAGGCACTGCTTTGTACATGAAAACCGTTGCCGCTAAACCAGCGAGAAAAACTCCAATGACAATCGGCTTGACATGAGTGAGGTAGCTGACAAACCCGACATATCGGCGCGTGAACCAAGCAAATCCGCGA
The DNA here is from genome assembly GCF_050875635.1 of Tolypothrix sp. VBCCA 56010. Classification (NCBI taxonomy): domain Bacteria; kingdom Bacillati; phylum Cyanobacteriota; class Cyanophyceae; order Nostocales; family Tolypothrichaceae; genus Tolypothrix; species Tolypothrix sp. VBCCA 56010. The sequence goes on along the minus strand of NZ_JBPAOH010000151.1, from coordinate 10,775 downwards.
TTAAACAGCCCAAAGAACCAGCCTAAAGGTCCCCGTCCAGGTTGAGCTGGGCGCATCAGGATAGCTGCCATACTTGGAGAGAAAGTTAAGGCATTGAAAGTCGAGATAGCGATCGAGCAAGCAACAGTTAAGGCAAATTGTTTGTAAACGATACCAGTGGTTCCCGGAACAAATGCCACGGGAATAAACACCGCCATCAGTACAAGTGAGGTGGCAATAATTGCCCCAGTCAATTCCTTCATTGCCTCCACAGCTGCCTCAAAGGGCTTCATGCCCTGTTCCAGCTTGACTGCGACTGCCTCCACCACAATAATCGCATCATCGACGACGATACCGATCGCCAGAACGAAACCAAATAAAGTTAAGGTATTAATCTGAAATCCTAAAACCAACAGAGCCGCACATGTTCCCACCAAAGAAACAGGAATTGCCACCGTAGGAATAATCGTAGTCCGCCAGTCTTGCAAAAAGACAAAAATTACCAAGACTACCAGAATAATCGCTTCAACCAAGGTGTGCAGCACCTCTTCTAAGGAAATTTCCACAAAAGGGGTAGTGTCAAATGCGACCTGCCCCTTTAATCCGGGAGGAAAATTCTTTGATAACTCCTCAATTTGTTTCTCAACAGCGTGAGCAACTTGTAAAGCATTACTACCCGGAAGTTGATATATCCCCAAACCGACAGCCGGCTTGGGATTACTTCCTGGTAAAGTGAATTTAGCATCAGCAAGATAATTTTCTGCCCCTAATTCAACTCGACCCACATCTTTGACTTTAATTAAGCTGCTACTGGCGACATAATTATTATTAACAGCAGTGGCACTATTAGGATTATTACCTACTTGACCCACCTTTAACACCATGTCTTCAAATTCAGCCACATCTTTGAATCGACTACTTGCCCGCAAAGCAAATTCAAAGCTTTGATTATTTGGTGCTGGTTCTTTACCAATTGCGCCTGCACCTACTTGAATGTTTTGTTCTCTCAAGGCAGTTGCGACATCTTGCGGTGTCAGCTTATATTGTGCCAGCTTATTCGGATCGAGCCAGAGACGCATTGCATATTTGCGTTCGCCAAAAACCCTAGCACTACCGACACCAGGAATCCGTTTAATTTGGTCGAGAATCAACAAGTCAACATAATTACTAATAAAAATGTTGTCGTACTCATTATTTTCTGCGTAGAAACCGTATACCAAAAGGAGACTGCTCGATGCTGTTTCTACAGTGACACCCGTTTGTTTAACAGTATCTGGCAATTGTGGATCGGCGAGCGCTCTTTTGTTTTGAACGTTGACTTGAGCAATATCAGAATTAACATTAGTTGGAAAGGAAACAACTATATTGCTCGCGCCGTCATTACCCGTATTAGAAGTAATGTAAGAAACATCTTTAACACCGTTAATTTGTCGCTCAATAATATTAGTAACAGTATTTTCGGTTGTTTGAGCATCTGCACCAATATTATTAGAAGTAACGTTGATTTGAACAGGAGCGAGGTCTGGTAGCTGCGAAATCGGCAAAATCGGAATACAAATGCTTCCCAGCAGCAAAATGATGATTGTACATACAGTCGTTAAAACTGGGCGTCTGATGAAGGTATTGACAAACATAAGCTAATTGGGCATTGGGCATTGGGCATTGGGACATTAGGGCATTAGGGCATGGGGCATTAGTTGTAGGATGCCGATCTCATGACCATTTAGCTAGAAGATTGAAAAACACAATTAAAAATTAAAAATGCTTTTTCTAAGTTTTTAATTGTTAGTTTTTAATTCACTTTGTTTTGTCGTTTCTTCTGGTGCGGGCTTGATAGCAGCATTATTTGTTAAACCAAGAATGCCGGAAACAACGATTTTTTCACCAGGTTTTAATCCTTCAATAACTTGATAATTATTTCCCTCAATTGCTCCTAACTTCACTGACTTTTGTTTGGCAACTAAGGTTTGTGTATCTGCTTGAGGTTTTTCTGGTGCTTCTGCCACAAAAACAAAAGTTTCTCCTCCCAAACGAGATATTGATGTAACTGGAATTAAAATTCCCGGACGCTGATCCCAAATTACTCTTGTTTGCACTGACTGACGATTAATCAGTTGCCCGCCAAAATTGGTAAAAGTAGCTTTAGTTAAAACTGTCTGCGAATCGGAACTAGCATTTGGGGAAATAAAGCTCAACCTACCCCCTGCTGTGACTTTGCCTTGAGCATCAAGCATTTGCACAGGTAAGCCCAAGCGTAATTGTTTGGCTTGATTTAGAGGAATGTTTATATTTAGTTCCAAAGAGTCATTTTTGGTAAGTGTGGTAAGTTGATCTCCTTTGCTGACATACTCTCCTACCTTCACGGGGATAGCACCGATAATACCAGCAAAAGGAGCGAGTACCTTAGTATATTGCTGTTGTACTTGAGCTGCTTGAACTTGAGCCGCAGCTTGAGTTACTTCCGCTCGTGCTTGGGCGATATCTTCCGGACGGGAGCCGTTTTCTTTTTGCCTTAAGTTTTGTCTTTGCTGTTCTAAAGCACCTGCTAACTCGTTGATATCAGAACTTCTGCTTTGGCGGACTTGCTCTAAGCGTTTTTTGGCTGCGATAAGTGCAGCATCAGCACTGCGTTGTTCCTTCTGATATCCTTCTAAGGTATCTTGAGAAACTGCGCCTTGTTTTCGTAAGCTTTCGTATCGCTTTGCTCGCGACTGTGCTAGTTCTAAATCCGACTGAGCAGAATTAACTTGAGCTTCAGCCTGTTGAATTTCCGCAGGTTGCGATCCGTTTTGAGCATCTCGAAGTTTTGCTTCAGCTTGAGTAACTTGCGCTCTGGCTTGAGCGATTTCTTCTGTTCGAGTACCAGCTTTGAGTTCGGCAAGATTTGCTTGCGCTCTTTGTAGTGCGGCTTTTTGTTGTAATAGTTGGGCATTAACATCATCGCTTTCCAAGGCAATAATAACTTGCCCTTGTTTAATGCGATCGCCTTCTTTAACAAGAACCTGACTAATTCGCCCATCTATTCGTGGCTTTATTGGTACTGAGCGTGAAGCTTCTAAAGAGCCGATAAATTGCGAACTTTCCCTTATAGTTCCAGTCTCCACAGTGGCTAGCTTAACAGGAACTGCCATCGGTTTTTTGGCGACTGCCTCAGAATTTGCATTACCACGACTTTGCCACCAACGCCAACCGACACCTGCACCTCCCAAGATTATCAGCATAATTCCCAATATCATCAGCCAACGTCGCTTTTTACGTGGCTTTTGAAGTTGCTCTGATACAGGTTCTTGTTCAGTCTGATGGTCATCAGTAACAGCCATTTCTGTTTCTACGGATACAGGAGACTCAGGTAAATCAGAATGAGGCATCGTTGTTTTCTCTTCTTTTACTTTGACTTGGGCAACCTGGTTTTGGCGGAAAAATCCGTGTTGAAATAATTTTTCCGCCATTTATCTACGTAACTTGGCTGGATGTGTCTTTTATCAACTTTATATTTCGTATATACAAAAAACTTGAATCAATCCCGCTTCATTTTTTGAGAGAGAAATTATCTGTATTTATAGGCATAGTGCTAATACCACGAACAAACAAATCAACGCAAGCATCGATGTAGCATTCACGGTTATAGCTTACTGTAGTTGGGGTAGCAGTGCGACGCAGCATTCCCGAAAGTAGCATAGCTGTAAACATATCTACTGCTATTTCTGCATCTATCTCTGGACGTACTGTGCCGTTTTTTTGACCTTTTTGCAAGTATGCAATTAATTTTTTATACAGCGATTCAGCAGCATCATGTAATATTTGACAGGCAGCATTAGGATGTCGCTTCGCTTCCCCAATAAATGTCCGAATTAAACCTTCATGTTCCTCCAACATTTGATTGAATAATGTTGCATAATGTCTTAAGTCGATGAGTAGATCCTGAGTCCATTCGTCCTCATTGGCTAAGGCTTCAGCCTGTAAAGCTATCATTTGCTGGATCACGGCTGCTAGTAGTTGCTCTTTGTTTTGAAAATGACGAAACAAAGTTACTTCGTTTACCTTTGCAACACGCGCAATCTCACGCGTTGTCGCTCCAGATAAACCTTCAAGAGCAAATACCTCAGTAGCTGCTTTAATCAATCGCGCACGAGTTTGGGCTGTCTTCGATGCAAAATTCTCCACAAAACGAATGCAAGTAATTACTTGCCTATATTATAAGCAGATACAGGTAAATATTTATCAAAATTAGATATTGACAATGGGGAATGGGGCATTGGGCATGGGGAGACAAGGAGACAAGGAGACAAGGAGACAAGGAGACAAGGAGACAAGGAGACAAGGAGGAATTGCCCATTGCCCATTGCTGATTGCCCATTGCCCAGTCCCTAGTCCCTAATCCCGCTACAATGAAAGTAGTTAGACTTCATTGAGATTTGTAAATTAGGGATAAGCTGTTGTCATGGCTCCCGCTGTTTTAATTCAAAACCTACAAAAGCGCTACGGTACAGTTGAAGCCGTCAAAGATGTCTCCTTTCAGGTAGAACCAGGAGAAATCTTTGGTTTACTCGGTCCCAACGGAGCCGGGAAAACAACTACTTTGCGTACCTTATGTACTCTTACCACACCAGATGCTGGCAAAATTGAAGTATCTGGGATTTCTGTGTTGGACAATCCGAAAGTTGCCAGACAAAAGCTAGGCTATGTGGCGCAGGAAGTTGCTTTAGATAAAGTGCTGACTGGACGAGAACTGCTACAACTGCAAGCGGCACTTTATCACTTACCGGGCAACATAATAAAGCAGCGGGTAAATACGGTATTAGATTTACTCGGTTTGCAGGAATACGCCAATAAAAAGACAGGAACTTACTCTGGCGGTTTACGCAAGCGTCTAGATTTGGCTGCTGGTTTACTTCATGCACCAGATGTTTTAGTTTTAGATGAACCAACGGTAGGACTTGACATAGACAGCCGTTTTGTGGTATGGGATTTTTTACGTAAGTTGCGTGCGGCTGGAACAACGGTACTAATTACCAGCCATTATTTAGAAGAAATTGACGCGCTAGCCGATCGCGTAGCAATTATCGATCGCGGTGTTGTGATTGCTGCCGGCACACCATCAGAGTTGAAAGATAAATTAGGGGGCGATCGCATTACTTTGCGAATCCGCGAATTCTCCCCACAAGAAGAAGCAGAAGAAGCGAAAAACCTGTTGCAATCTTTGCCTTTTGTCCAAGAAGTCATCATCAACAGCGCACAAGGTAATTCCCTCAACTTGGTGGTGACACAGCAAAACGATGCTTTAATTACCATCCAACAAAAGCTGAATTCCGCAGGCTTACCAATGTTTGGTATCGCCCAATCTCGCCCTAGTTTAGATGATGTTTACCTCGCTGCCACAGGACGCACATTAATGGATGCAGAACTAGCAGCCGCAGCAAATCGCGATCCGAAAGCAGAAAAGAAACAAAATATGAGATAAGGGCAATGGGCATGGGGCATGGGGCATGGGGAATTGAAGAGGGGGAAAGGGAAAAGCGGAAAATCTGAGCGGAGGTTTCCTCCGATCAGACTTTTTCAAGACAGGGAAAAGGGAAAAAAAGAATTATTACCAATGCCCATTGACCATTGCCCATTGCCCATTGTCCATTGCCCATTGCCCATTGCCCATTGCCCAATCTAAAATCCAAAATCGATATGAGTGTTACTCCTAAATCTGATATAAATTGGCAACAACTAGCATCGCCGTCAATTAAGGCTGATACTGCTCCGAATTTTTTCGGTGAATTGGTGCAAGAGACGCTTGCTTTGACTCGTCGCTTGTTTATTCAGTTGCAGCGTCGTCCTTCAACGCTGATTGCCGGAATTATTCAGCCGGTGATGTGGTTGGTGCTGTTTGGTGCTTTATTTCAAAATGCACCAAAGGGTATATTTGGCAATACCACAAATTACGGGCAATTTTTGAGTGCAGGCGTAATTGTTTTTACCGCTTTTGCCGGAGCGCTGAATGCGGGTTTACCGGTGATGTTTGACCGAGAATTCGGCTTTTTGAATCGTTTACTCGTGGCACCTTTAGCTTCGCGGTTTTCGATTGTGTTGGCTTCGGCAATCTTTATTATTAGCCAAAGTTTGCTGCAAGCGGCGGTGATTGTGACGGCGGCGGCGTTTGTGGGGGCAGGGCTACCGGATGTAGCTGGATTGAGTGCGATCGCCTTAATTGTCTTTCTCTTGGCTTTGGGCGTGACTGCTATCTCCCTCGGTTTGGCTTTCGCTTTACCGGGACATATCGAACTGATTGCGGTAATTTTTGTGACTAACTTACCGTTATTGTTCGCTAGTACCGCCTTGGCTCCTTTATCTTTCATGCCTAAATGGTTGCAAATTGTCGCTACCCTTAATCCTCTGAGTTATGCGATCGAACCAATTCGCTACCTCTATCTCCACAGCGATTGGGGACTGGGTAGTGTAGTCATGCAGGCTCCTTGGGGTGCTGTTACCTTTGGTGAAGCCTTGCTGATATTGTTAGGCTTTGCTGTTGTCGCCTTATTGAGCATTCAACCCCAATTGCGCCGGACTCTTGCGTAAGATCAAAGCATAATTGATGTGGAAATATTTTCAATGAGGGGCAAAACTGCATGAAAATCTCATTTTTACCGCTTACCAAACTCGTTATTCTCACTGTGGCTGGAATTGGCGTTACTTCCTTAATAATGCCTAAACCCAGCTTGGCTCAAACTGGTTCGATTAACGATCCGCAAAACGTCGATCCACTAAACAGTACCGATCCTTTATCTCGCAGCAATACTGAGCAAAATCCTTTTAGTTTGTTTCAGTTGATTCATAACGCTAATTTTGGCGGTGTCAACCCCGACTTTGCCAGAGAACAAAATCAACAACTAGATACAGCAGCGTTAGAGTTTAAAAAAAGACAACAACTGCTACTTCAAGGTAAACAGCAGCCAATCAACCCGAACGTGGGGATAGCGCCGGTGATTCGACCACCTGCAATAACACCCCAGTCGGGTAAGTGATTCTAAAAAGAAAGGTAAAAGGCAGAAGGTAAAAGGTAAAATTTCATCCCTTTTACCTTCTTTTGTTGTCAGTCTTGGCTGCAACTTAATGGTACGCCAAAGCATATCAGGACTTACGCACTCGTTATGGAAAAACGAACCGCGTTCGCGCAGCGTCTCCGACAGGAGAAGTTATGAAGGACACGTTCGCGCTTCGCGTCTCCGACAGGAGAAGAGAAGAGGGTTTCAAAGGGTTTTTGCGTAAGTCCTACATATGAAAGGTTATCTGCGGTGGGTGAGGTTGATCGTTGGATAGCCAAAAAAGCAAATAAAAAAGAAAAAATATTAACAGAAGCAAGATTGTCATGTCTGAACAAGCAAAGCCGCCGGTTGCGCCTGTCAAACCTGTTACAGATGACTACTTCGGTACAAAGGTAACGGACAATTACCGTTACATGGAGAACTTCAACGATGAACAGGTGCAGCAGTGGGTGAAAGCGCAAGCCGATTTTACAACCAACGTACTCAACCAACTGCCTGGGCGCGATGCCTTCTTTAACCGCATGATGGAATTAGAGGCTTCCGTTCCGGCAAAGGTGGACTGCGTGTTGCGGCTTGCTAATGGCAAAATTTTCTACCTCAGATGTGGGTTACAGGACGATGTGTGGAAACTGTACATGCGAGACGGCATGAACGGCAACGAAATTCTTTTGGTCGATCCTGACAAGTTCAGACAAGAAACAGGCAAGCCCCACGCGATAAATCAATTCATACCGTCGTGGGATGGCAAGTATGTTACGTATGCTATTTCGGCAAGCGGTTCGGAAGAGACTTCACTTTATGTGATGGATACTGAAACTTTTAAAAATGTAGACGAACCAATTTCGCGGTTGCATTACGGTGGAAATTGGTTGCCCGATAACCAGTCGTTCCTCTACACCCGCCATCAAGAGATGAAAGAAGGCATGGCGAAGACCGAAAAGAATCTGCATAGCAAAGTCTATTTGCACAGACTTGGCACGGATGTAGAACAAGATACCCTTGTCCTCGGTCATGCAGTGACTCAAGGCGTGGATGTCTCGACCGTTGCAGTTCCTTTTGTTGTTGCCGTTCCCAATTCCGACTATGTGTTTGCAGTCATCCTCTACGGCACGCAGAAAGAGCTTGATCTCTATGTCGCAACTCTGGCTTCATTCAATCAAGGTACACCAGAGTGGAAAAAAATCTGCGATGCGACCGATGAAGTAAAACTCTTTGACGTGCATGGAGAAGACGTGTATTTGCTAACTCACAAAAATGCGCCTCGGTACAAGATTGTCAAAACATCGTTGAAAAATCCTGACGTTTCTAGTGCTGAACCGGTCATGGCCCAAAGCAACCAGATTATCGAAATTATGTTTGCCGCTATTGATGCGCTTTATGTGCTGACAAACGACAATGGCATTAACAAAGTTATTCGCATTGCTTACGATGGCATAGCAGAACCACTCAATCTACCGTTTGCTGGCACAGTCGATTTTTTTGGAAATGACCCCAGAATCGCCAAAAATGATCCCAGAGTGTCAGGAATTCTGCTGGGTATGACCACTTGGACGAGATTCTACAGCATTTACGAGTACAATCCGAAAACCAATCAAATCACGGAGACAGGTTTACAAGCAAAAGGTAAATATGATGCACCGGATGATTTAATTGCTCTTGAAGTCGAAGTGCGATCGCATGATGGAACGATGATACCGCTCTCTATTGTCCACAAAAAAGGGATCGAGCTTGATGGTTCAAATCCATGCTGGCTAATTGGTTATGGAGCTTACGGTTTTCCTTTGTACCTTGGCTATCAACACCAAAATTATGCTTGGTACAAAAAAGGCGGTATTATCGCATTTGCCCATGTGCGCGGTGGTGGCGAAAAAGGTGAAGCGTGGTATCGCGCCGGATTTCAGCAAACCAAGCCGAACACCTGGAAAGATTTTATTGCTTGCGCTGAATATCTAATCGAACAAAAATACACCTCGCCCGCAAAACTGGCGGGGGAAGGTGTCAGCGCAGGTGGAATCTTGATTGGCAGAACCATTACCGAACGTCCCGATCTTTTTGCTGTGGCAATTCCACGGGTGGGTGCCATGAATGTAATTCGCTTTGAAACAATGGCAAACGGCGTGAATAACATTCGTGAATTTGGCAGTTGCAACACTGAGGCAGGATTCAAAGCACTCTACGAAATGGATGCGTTTTTGCATGTCCAAGACGGCGTGGACTATCCAGCAATGATGATTACGCACGGCATTACTGACCCGCGATGCGAACCTTGGCAATCGACAAAATTTGCGGCGCGGGTTCAAGCTGCGTCAGCAAGTGGCAAACCTGTCTTGCTCCGTATTGACTACGAAGCAGGACACGGCGTTGGCTCAACCAAGACGCAACGTCTCCAAGAACGAGCCGACATTTTCACCTTTATTATGTGGCAATTGGGTATAAAGGACTATCAGCCGGCGACGTAGCCAGCGCAATAGAAAAAGATTCTTCCCAACACTACGCTTGTGCGCGATCGAGGAGTAGGAGAAGTAGAGGAAAAAATTACTTCCCCATCTTCCTCTACTTCGTTATCTTCCTGCCATTCGGTTATAGCCCAAGTGCAGTTAATACATCGCTGGCGTGGGTGGCTGTGCTGACATTAGCATCAACGTGGGTGATTTTACCGTTAGGGTCAATCACATAGGTGACGCGCTTGGCATAACCGCCGCCATCGACATCGTAAGCTTGGATTAAGCTTTTGTCTTTGTCAGCTAAAAGGGGAAAATTGAGATTAAATTTTTGGGTAAACGCTTGATGAGAGGCTTCGTCATCAGCGCTGACACCTAACACGACGACATTTTTACCTAGATATTCAGCTTGAGCATCCCGGAAGCTACAGGCTTGTTTGGTGCATCCTGGTGTGTCATCTTTGGGGTAGAAATACAGAACTACCGTCTTACCTGCAAAATCAGATAAAGAAACGGTGTTGCCGTTGGTGTCTTTGGCAGTAAATGCAGGTGCATCCGTACCAACTGCTAGAGGCATACTTGACCTTTCCTATTTGTTGATTGTTGGTGCATCTGAGATTTTACAGTAATTTACAATCATTATGTGACGCATCGAAAATAATTGGTGCGAAAACAGACAAATTCTTTTATCTTCGGTGAAAAACCCAAATACAAAATGCCTGCGGTTGATTTGCAAAGCCAGAATAGTTTTCTTTATCCTGCTAGCACAGTAGAACGAGCGGAGCGATCGCTTGTTTGTTCTCCCTTCAATCTGTGTTTATTTACAGCGATGCGCCATCAAAGTGTACCAGTGGGTGTGATCGCCCTTGATTCTGGTGTCAAAAGTGGCTACACCAAACGTCTTTTGTCAGAATTAGCATGTGATAACGCCTTAGATTGGCTAATTCAAGTCGGTATATTGCGACGCGAAGTCGATGGTCAGGGAATTACAGATAGTTTTCGCCTTACTCCCCTCGGTCGTCAAGTAATAGATAAACTACAAGAAAACCCAAAACGTTCTGCTTCATGGCGCGATCGCCTTTATGATTTTCTAACTCGCACTTTTAGACTACCTTTTTAGATTTTAAAGATAAAGAGTTAGCATTAAGCAATCAAAGGGAACAATATATACGGACTGGGGACTAGAAACTGGGGAGTGGGGGACTGGGGAGACTTGGGGACAAGGAGACAAGGAGACAAGGAGACAAGGAGATAAGGAGACAAGGAGACAAGGAGAATTCAAAATTTAATACTCTCCCCCTCTCCCCCTCCCCCCCTCTCCTTG
>NZ_JBPAOH010000150.1:0-20029 GCF_050875635.1 Tolypothrix sp. VBCCA 56010 | reverse complement strand
TACAGATGGTATGTCCCTCAAAGATGCGATGCAGCGTTCATTTACCGAAGCAAAAAACCACAAGCGGGATTTTGGGGCGATCGCTCTTGATGCGGATGGGGCGATCGCTTGGGGTAAAACCAGCGAAGTTTTGCTGGCAGCTTACCACGATGGCGAAAAGATTGCTGATACTTTGGAATGGACTGGCGAAGAACTAGTAGGTTATTGCTGAATTAATTTCAGTGCAAGAGTGATAATTTCTTCTTGGTCAACCATTACTGCTAATTCTTGGGCTTCATAACGTGCTTCAAAAGCTTCAAGCGCTGCTTTTTTCAAAGCTAGTTGATATCCTTGTTGCAGAATATCGATTAATTCTGCTTGATTCAAGTAAAAACCGCCTGATTTGCGGCGCTTGTTGATTTTATTAATTTCTCGCACCGCATTTTCTATGGAAATCTCCCAAGAGCGAGGAGAACGTTTTTCAGCTTTCTGTTTAATTAAATAAATGAGAAGAATTACCCCATAACTATCAATTTTATTGATTTTGTCACTCAGGCTCATTTCTTCTAACTCATCCACCAAAAGCAGTGCTTCATAAACTTTGCCTTGTTCTAGAAGTTGCCTCAGTTCTAGTAGTTCTTCCATATTGAATCTTGAGATTTTGGCTTCACTACTAATCTAGTAAATTACACATGTTGTAGTATAGAGACGTTCCGGACTGAACGTCTCTACGACGGTTAGTGTTTCTCCCTCATCTCCCTCATCTCCCTCATCTCCCTCATCTCCCTCATCTCCCTCATCACCTCACGTCCCCATCAGAACGCTTCAACCGCCAACCTGGTTTGACTACTTGACGCGCACGGGCAATTACCAGACAATCATCAGGGACATCTTCTGTAACAGTGGAACCACCGGCGACTGTGACATCAGAACCGAGTGTCAATGGAGCCACAAGAACGTTGTTGACACCTGTTTTAGTCCGATCGCCTATTTTGGTAGGATGTTTTTTCACACCATCATAATTGGCGGTAATCGTGCCACCACCGATATTTACTTGATTTCCGGTTGTGGTATCGCCCAAATATGACAAATGTGCGGCATTGGTGCGATCGCCTAATTTCGTATTTTTTAATTCCACAAAATTACCGATGCGGCAATTTGCCCCCACTTGTGCGTGTCCGCGTAAATGGGCATAAGGACCAATTCTGACGTTTTTATCTACGGTGCTATCTGTCACCACAGAATACATCACCGTGACATTTTCACTTAATTGGCTATTCTCAATTAAACTCCCAGGTCCGATGCGACATCCTGTTTGAATGACCGTATTGCCTCGCAGGTGAGTTTGCGGTTCAATAATTACATCTGGCTGTAATTCTACCGTGTCATCAATTGTAATGCTGGTGGGGTCGATGAGAGTGACACCTGCTGCCATCCATTTTTCTTTAATTCGCGTTTGCAAAATCTCAGATGCTGTTGCTAGTTGCAGGCGATCGTTAATACCCAAAATTTCCTGATAATCTGACACATCAACTGCCATCACTTTGCCAACTTGAGTTACTGCATCGGTGAGGTAGTATTCTTTTTGGGCATTGTTTGCTTGCAAATGGGGTAACACATGCGCTAACTCTTGCCAGTTAAAGCAGTAAATTCCCGCATTGACACGGCAATTTTGTTTTTGGGCAGTAGTGCAATCTTTATCTTCAACGATTTGTTCGACAATATTATCACTGTTGCAAAAAACACGCCCGTAGCCTTTAGCATCGCTCAGATGTGCGGTGAGGATGGTAGCAGCGTTGTGATTTTCTTGATGAGTTTGCAACAGTTGTTTGAGTGTTTCGGTGCGTAATAAGGGCACATCGCCGTTTAACACCAGTAAATCCCCAGTATAGCCTTCGAGGTGGGGGAGTAATTGCTGGATAGCATGACCTGTTCCCAATTGTACAGTCTGTTCGACAAACTCCAAATCCGGGTTTGATTGCATGGCTGTTTTTAGTTGTTCAGCCTGATATCCGACAATCAGCATTTGCCGTGAGGGTGAAAGCGGTTGTACGCTTTCGAGAACTCTCTCTACTAGCGATCGCCCACCCAAAGAATGTAAAACTTTGGGGAGGTGTGATTTCATCCTTGTGCCGCGTCCTGCCGCTAAAATTGCTACGACTACCATAATTAGCTATCAGCTATCAGTTAATTGCGATGAATCTACACAAATAGTTTGAGATTCCCGCTCAAATGATACCTGAAGATAGGGACTGGGGACTGGCGACTGGGGACTGGGGAAGAGATATTTTCAAATCTTTATATTGACTGGGGACTGGGGAAGAGATATTTTCATAGAAATGTTTTTTGTAAAAGTTTATTGCTTGCTAGAAAGAATAAATTCTGTGAACTGTAGCATTAGTTTGGGGTTGCGCCAACCCTTTGCCGTTTCTTCTGCCATGACGCTGAGAGCTTCTTCTTCGCTAAAAGCTCTTTTGTAAGGTCGTTCGCTAGTTAGGGCATCGTAAATATCAATCATTTGAAAAACTTGTGCCAGATAAGGAATTTCATCTTCCTTCAGTCCATCAGGATAACCTGAGCCATCCCAGCGTTCGTGGTGGTGGCGAATTATCGGAATTACACCGCGCATACTGCGTAATGGCTGGCAGATTTTTTCTCCCATCAAAACGTGTTTTTTCATAATATCCCACTCTTCGGGGGTTAGTTTACCACGCTTTAGTAGCACCACATCAGGAATACCCACCTTACCGATATCGTGGAGATAACCCCCCCACATCAAATTCCGAATTTGGTTGCGTGAGAGATTGAGGAATTCTGCAAAAGCTTCTCCCAATGTTACCAGTCGCTCGCAGTGGTCGCCGGTATTGGGATCGCGACTTTCAATTGCTCTGGCAATAGAAAATAACACTTTTTCGGCATGGTCTAAATCTTCGTTTAGACGCTTTTGCCGTACCAAAGATTTAACCCGCGCTGCCAATTCTAAACGGTCAAAAGGTTTGGTTAAAAAATCATCCGCCCCAACTTCGATTCCTTGGATGCGCGATCGCTTATCATTTAAAGCTGTAATGAAAATCACCGGGATTAACCTGGTGTGTTCATCCTGCTTAAGTAACTGACACACTTGAAATCCATCCATCCCCGCCATCATTACATCTAACAAAATTAGATCCGGTTGTTTTTGTGTTACCAGTTCTATGGCAGTATAACCACTGTCTGCCTCAATTACTTCGTAGCCTTCCATCGCTAAAAGCGCGACAGCAGTCAGACGACTGGCGGGATGATCGTCTACTACTAAAACTTTCGGCGCATCACAATCAAAGCCATTCACTCTTGACCCTTTGGCTTGTAGCGTTGTCGAGACCAATGAATTATTACTTGTATTAACATCAGGATTCATCCAAGAAGACAAGACTTCGGTTTCTTCAGCCATCACGTTTTGTTCAGATAAGCTCAAGGAATTACCCTCGGCTTTGTTCAATCCTAAGGCATGATTTGAACCGATACCATTGACATTGTTTGAGGGGTTTAACCCACTAACAATTTGTTCGTTAGAGCCTGTATACTTGGATTTCCATTGAGTCACAAAGGCACTCCAATAAAAAACTTCACTGCGGTTAGACAAAAAACAATTTTATTATTTGACTATATTCCAGTTTGCATTTTCCCAAGCTTTATGCATCATAACTGTAAAATGTTGGTTTTAATGGATAGCATGTGTTTTTTACGTGTTATTGGAACAATATAAATATAGCTATTAAATTCCCCACTGGTGTAATTCCAGTATGAGCAATTTTTACAAATGTTAAATCAGGTTTTTTACGGAGATTTCTTAACATGACAGCGCCAGAAAATTTTGTCCTCGCTAAATTTAGATCAAAGTAAGGGATTTTTAGGAACTAAGTTTTTATTTTCCGCACTATCACACGCGCATTTTTCGCTTGATGAATGGAAAACATTTAACTATGATTGGCAGAGTGTCGCAGTCATAACTTACTTGTATTTTTAGTGATTTGTATCACATAAATAGCTCTTATTTAACTATAATTGGCAAAGTGTCGCAGTGATAACTTACTTATATTCTTAGTGATTTGTATCACATAAATAAGTTTGCCTACAGTTTTCTTTGAAATTAGAAATTTTGTGAAAAAAAGATAGATTTTTGGATTAACTTAAGCGCAGCCAGCGTTTTCGCCAACGAGAAGTAGGTTCGAGCGTACAGGGAAAGCTGCTCTTTTTCTCGTCTTTTAATGATGACATCAGCGCGATCGCGCTACTTGCGGATCGCGGTAAGGAATAGCAGCACTCATAAATGCAAATGTTCTTTTTCTGCCTGGGAAAGGGTGGAGGAGGGGGGGAGATGGGGAGAGGGGGGAAGGGGGGGATGGGGGAGACAAGGGGGAGGGGGGAGACAAGGAGAGGGGGAGATGGGGAGAGTGGGAGAAAGAATTGTCCCTTTATCTGCTTGTTTTTTTGTCTCCATGCCCGTCGCCCTTCCCTGCCTCCCCTGTCCCCCACTCCCCCCCTCTCCCCCTCCTCTTGTTTGCGCTGCAACAGTACCAGGCGATCGCACCAGCCACTGGTGGGGTAGAACCGATTTGTAAATCGGCTGCCAAAAGTGCTGTGCGTACTGCCGCAGCACAGGAATAAGTCGCTAATAATCCATCTACGTGTAAACACATAGAGACTTTTTTAATAAATTCAATTGTCTACAATTGCGGACATTGAGGTGGTGAAAAAGGATCGAGAAAAATTGCATCTGCGCGAAAACCTGAGTGATATACTTGCCCTATCGTGCTTCTAGCATCGCCAATTAGTACCTTGCCGCTAGATTGTCTCGAAATACTTGATGCTCACTCGCCGTCATTAGTCAAAATTTCCGTATATTCATAACTCCAATTGTCGAATAAGCGCACTAGAGCGATCGCCGCAATTGGCACAGATGCATTCAACTCTAAACCGATTACTTCCACATAACAATTGGGATTCACTGCCCAAATTGTCTGCAAAGCAGCTGCGGTGTTGTATCCTAACCCATAACAAACATCTAACAAACGCAACACTGGTTTATTAGCTTTCAACGCTAGTTGCGTAGGACTGGCAAACTTGAAAAAACTCTCTTGACGCGCTCCATAATGACTGTGAAAAAACTCGCCAAACTTTTTAGAAATAAACGTGAAAGACCCGTCTGCTGTAGCTTGTGGTATAAAGTTATCATCAATTGTCATTTTTCATTACCAATTACCAATTACCAATTACCAATTACCAATTACCAATTACCAATTACCAATGACCAAATTTGTTGTTTCTGCCGAATGGTTGTTTGCACACCTTGACGATCCGCAAGTTGTGATTGTGGATTGTCGGTTTTCACTTGCCGATCCAATTTTAGGACAACAGCAATATCAAGCAAGTCATATAAGTGGAGCTTACTATTTAGACTTAAACCAGGATCTTTCTAGTTCTGTGGGAGAACATGGAGGAAGACATCCTTTACCCAACCCCGCTGATTTAGCGCAGAAGTTATCAGCAATGGGGGTGAAGTCAGACACTTTAGTTGTAGCTTACGATGACTCCCGTCTTGCTTTTGCATCTCGTTTGTGGTGGCTTTTGCGTTATTTAGGACATGAACAAGTAGCTGTGCTAACAGGAGGCTTTGCTGGTTGGCAAAAAGCCGGGTATCCCGTCACAGATGCGATTCCCTCTCCTCGAATAGCAACATTCGTCCCGCAACTACAAACACAAATGGTGGTGGATAGGGAAGAAGTTAAAACTCGTAAAGATTTCCCAGGAGTAGTGTTGGTGGATTCACGGGAAAGCGATCGCTTTTCTGGCGAACGAGAACCAATTGATAAAATTGCCGGACATATCAGCGGCGCTGTCAACTATCCTTGGCTAGAAGTTACAGATTCTTCAGGCTACCTGCTTTCACCACAACAGCAAAGCGATCGCGCATCCAACCTTGAAAAAGCCGAGGAAATTATAGTTTATTGCGGTTCTGGCGTTACCGCTTGCGTGAATTTATTATCTTTAGAACTAGCTGGCATTCAAAACGCTAAATTATATGCTGGCAGTTGGAGTGATTGGATTAGTTATTAGTTAGTTGTTAGTAGATAGTAGATAGTAGATAGTGGAATAACAACGCTCCAACGCTCCAACTATCGACTAACAACTTTTTTCAAAACTTACCTAATTCCCAATTGTAATTGAGACTAAAGAACCAGCCATCAAAATTAATATTTTGGTCGGTAGAACCACCTAAGCTGACACCACCTTGCAAGCTGACATTAGTGGAGTCAGATATTCCATAAGTTAGGTGAGTGTATAAACGATGATATTGGTCTTCTCGTTGGCGCAGCGTAAAGTCTGACAAATTAAACTGGTAGTTAAGACCAACTTGCAGCGATCTTAACCAGTAGTAGCTCAAAGAAAGTAACAAAGAATTGTTTATCCGATTACGACTGTCTGGATCGGCAAAATTCAGACGCAATTCATAGAAGCTGTCTAGCACCAACCTTTGAGTTAGGGGATCTCGCCGTCCTAGAGACAAACGCAGAGAATTTTCATTTAAAAAGCGATCGCCTGCCGAAAAGAAATCGCCGTTTTTCGCATAAAACAACTGTTGATTGCTCCAACCGAGTTCACCATACATTTGCCGTGATAGCTGTTGATAAATACTTACGTAGAACCGAATCTGGTTGTAATTAAATTGTGATTGATCTATATAAAAAATCAAATTGCCATCAATTCCCGCACTTAAATAAGTCTTAGGTCCCAAGGCTAAAGGTGCAGAGGCTAGTGTCAGCCCAGAAAAAACCAAGCCATCCTGTATGGGATCAACTTCTGACGAAAAAATATTATTTGTTGCAAAAAATCCCACATAACCTCGTAGAGAGCCTATGGGTTTAAACTTAGCCACAGGCTGTGCAGGCAGTGGCGGTTGTTCTACTGTTGGTGGTAATTGTATGGGTCTAGCCTGTATCTCAATTTCCGCAGAGCTATCATAATCAGGTATGGGTCTCGCCCGTATCTCAATTTCCGCAGAGCTATCATAATCAGGTGATGTCTCTTTGCGCTCTTGCAACCGACGTATGAGCCTGTCTAGTCTTTCGGAGTTAGTTAAAGGCGGTTTCTCCAACAATTGCTCTATTGGTGTTGGGGAAGTTTGGGGAAAATCGTTTGGCTGTCCTTCTAACTGTGGTGGCTCATTGCGCTGAACAGAAGTGCTGGGAATGTTTCTTGGTTCTTCCCTTGACGGTGGATTTGGTGGAGGTGGTGGTGGATTTGGTGGCGGGGGATTTGGTGGGGGTGGTGCTTCAGGTGGTTGCTGTGAGTATAAAAGCGAATTACAAGAATTGAACGTGCTAAAAATTGAGGAGCCAACGCCGTACAAACACCAGTTGTAGCGACTGGCGTTGCCCAGTTCAAGCCCATGATTAAAGTTAGCGGTTTCAGAGGTTGTACTGAGTTGAAAGTACTTAATATTTTTTTTCTCAACAGTGTAGACGCGTTCGCCCAAGGCAAAGTTGCCGCTCTCTTGCGGCTTGTCGCCAGACATCGCTTTCAAATTAGTATTTTTATGACATGGCTGATGTGTTTCTTCTTTGACAGCCATAGATGATATGATTGATACGATCGCATTGTTACGCTCCGGTGTATCTGAATTTGCAGCTAGCGTCGCATCTACTTGGGTGATGCTACACCAGTTTGCACCACTGTACGCTAATAAAGTCCAAAATAATAGATTTTTCCGGAACTTGGGTTGCATCTTTAATCGCGTTTGCCAAACTTAGACCCACAAGCTTACTAGGAAGTTTCTGCTAAAAATGTTAAATTTTTGAGCCAATTTAACGACGGTATAAGACTTTTTCCTAAGTCATAAAAAAAATTGATAGTTACCCCACTTTCTTATTCAGGTAAATTATGAATTTATCTGAACAAGTTAAACGAGCTATGTAGTATAATAGTACATTTACGTGTTTTACCTTTAAAGTTTTAAATAAAATTTCAGGAAATATGCGTAAATCAACTGGTTATAACAATTAGCAGGCTTAAACCTTTAATATCAGAAGCTGTGTTGAACTGGCTTGGTATCAGTTAAATATTTAGAGATTCCAAACTATGTTGCGAAAATTATTACCACTTTTAGTCATTGGTGTGTGGGGAATTACGGTGGTGTCTTTGCCTCAAGAGGCAAGTGCGACAACACCTCTAACTCGTGCGGAGATTGAAAAAATCCGCAACTTAGTGCAACTGAAGCCAAAAAATAGACAGCAGCGTCCGGCACGTTCATCAGATGCAATGTTTCCTGGGGATGGAGTGTCCACAGGTAGAGCTTCTCTAGCAGAGTTGCGTTTCAACGATCGCTCTTTAGCACGAGTTGGAGAACAAGCAGTATTTCAATTTTTGCCGAAGACGCGAAACTTTAAATTGTCCAACGGGACTGTATTGCTACTCATCCCACCCAAGCAAGGGCGAACACGTATACAAACGCCAAATGCAGCAGCAGCAATTCGCGGTTCCGCATTATTCGTGCGCTATGACGAACAAACAGATACTACAGTAGTCGGCGCACTGACAAATAGCGGTATTGAAGTTTCTAATAAAGATGCTTCCCAAAGTCGGGTTCTAGAAGCCGGACAGATGCTGGTTATAGTTAAAAATAGAATTCAGGGATTATACGAGTTCGATCTGAGAAATTTTTATGATAGGAGCGATTTAGTTAGGGGACTTGATTTGGCGAGAAAAACCGGTGAGCCAAGTCCAGATCCGGCGATCGCTCAAGTTCAAGAAGAAACCACCGCAGCCTTAGCAGCACAGAAGCCAATTGTCGGTGCGGGAGTTATTGAGAACCCATCTTTTGTAAAGCTTACAGAAAGTTCGCCTACTTCGCCAAGTGCCGCCGATAACAACATTATTAATAACAATTCCGCAGTAGAACCCTTGGTGGACATAGGACAAATCCTGTCAAATAACGATAAGAAAAAAGACAATTCAAGCGGATCTACACCCGTTACAAATCCACCGATTACAAATCCACCGATTACAAATCCACCGATTACAACTCCACCGATTACAACTCCACCGGTTACAACTCCATCGGTTACAACTCCACCGGTTACAACTCCACCGGTTACAACTCCACCGATTACAACTCCACCGATTACAACTCCACCAGTTACAACTCCACCAGTTACAACTCCACCAGTTACAATCCCACCAGTTACACCTCCACAGTCTGAAAGTCCAGGAGAAAGACCACCAGTTACAACTCCACCAGTTACAATCCCACCAGTTACAACTCCACCAGTTACAATCCCACCAGTTACAACTCCACCAGTTACAATCCCACCAGTTACAACTCCACCAGTTACAATCCCACCAGTTACACCTCCACAGTCTGAAAGTCCAGGAGAAAGACCACCAGTTACAACCCCACCGATTACAATCCCACCAGTTACAACTCCACCGGTTACAACCCCACCAGTTACAACTCCACCCCAGATAGAATCACCTACACCTCCACCAGTTACAACTCCACCGATTACAACTCCACCAGTTACAACTCCACCAGTTACAACTCCACCGGTTACAACTCCACCAGTTACAACTCCACCAGTTACACCACCAGTTACACCACCAGTTACACCACCGGTTACACCACCAGTTACACCTCCACCGATTAAACCAAGCACATGAAATTATCCGACTGAATCAAACATTCAGTCGGGTTAAGTTAAAAGAAAACAATTAAAGCAAAGCTAGTTTGCAGTTCGTAGTTAGTGTTTTAGCGCTGAAGCGCTAACTACGAACTTTAATTTTTTCATGTGCAGCTAACTAATTTTTACTCTCGAATTTGTCTAATGGTCGTGGAAGAATTGATGTGGAAGATGGTGGTTGCGGGGTGTTTTCATCTAGCCAAGGTGTGGTGGGAGTGTCTGTATCTTCTAAAGATAAAGTACTTGCCTCATAGTGTCTTTGTTTAGAACTTCTCAACTCATCAAGCGCTTCCAGAGCTAGGGATGCAGATTGATAGCGTTGTTTAAAGTCATCCAGCACCATTTTACTAAGAATCTCTGCCAAGGCGTGACTGACGTTTGCTTTGTCGAGCCATTTCAATTCTCCGCACTCATCTCTATCTAATTCATGGGGATGTTTGCCAGTCAAGGCTTTAATACCAATCATGCCAACTGCATAGATGTCACTACTGTATTGCGGACGCCCAAAACATTGTTCGCTTGGTGCATAACCTTTAGTACCAATACCAATGGTAAAGGCTGTTTGCTCTGGATTATCAAGCAGTTGTGTGGTGACTTCTTTAACGGCACCAAAGTCAATTAGTACGAGTTTACCGTCATCTCGCCGCATGATGTTGCTGGGTTTAATATCGCGGTGAATTACGCCGTTGTCATGAACAAATGCTAATGTTTGCAATAAGTCGCGCAACATCTCGATAACTGCGGTTTCGGGTATGAGTCTACCTGCTGGAAGTTCCTGATTGAGAGGATGACCGATTATATATTCTTGAATTAAGTAAAATTCTTCGTCTTCTTCAAAATAAGCCAATAACTGAGGAATTTGGGGATGTGTTCCCAATTTTTCTAAGGTTTGCGCTTCTGATTTAAACAAACGTCTGGCAATTTCTAAGCTTTCTGATTTGGTATTACCTGGTTTTAACTGCTTAACAACACATAGCGGGTTTTGCGGACGTCTGGTATCTTCAGCAATGTAGGTTTCGCTGAATCCTCCCGAACCAAGAACTTTGACAATTTTGTAGCGTCCGTCAAGTATTTTACCTGCTATTGCTTTTTCTCTTTGCAGAAGCAGGTCTTGCAGGTCATCTTCCATGCTGATAATTTCTTGAGCAACATGATTAGATGCATATTTCTGAAGAATATTGACTAATTGGCTTTTTCTTAACTTTTCTTTAGCTACTTCGGTTCCCAGATAAGAAAGCCCGATCGCACCCATCGCCATCATTGGCACTGTAGTCGGTAAAATTAACTGATTATATAAAAAAATAGAATAACTAATTCCGCCCCAAATACTTGCTAAGGCACTCATCGCGAAAAATCTAATTATGCCTCGCTTGCTGCGAGTAACTATCAGCGCACATCCACCAACTAACCCCAGCACAAACAATCCTTGCAGAAATGGATTTTTAATTGCTTGGGCGATCGCTTTTCCTTGCATTAAAGTGGCGATCGCATTCGCGTGAATTTCTACCCCTGCCATTTCTTCAGAACTTGGGGCAGCAGCTACTGCATGATAATCATTACTTAACTTGTCGGTTGCCCCAATCAGAACTATTTTATCTTTGAAAATTTTTCCTTGCTGTAAATAAGAGTTCCAATTTTCCGGATCGAGTACGTACCAGAAAGGAATATGCTCAAATGTACCCGCACCGTAAAAATACAGGCGATCGCCTTTTGGTCGCGGATATTTCACGTTTGCTGCCCCTAGCACCGCTTCATCAAACGATGGTATTTTATCTGCTGGGACAAAACCTTCGTTTTCGGCTAACAACTTGGGAAATTCACTTGCCAAGCGGTGTATCTTGCCATCTACCTCTAGAGGGAAATTTACTGAACCTATTGACACTGACCCGGTACGAAACTGCGCTTGAGGCTGGGACAGTTGCCAAAATTTACCTTGATGTGTCTCAAAAGACTCGTAAAGTGCCCCTAAAGTAACTTTGTCGCCGTAACGTTGCAAAGACTGTTGTAACTTTTGATCGTCGGCAGTATCCTCAAGATTTGCCTTATCAAATATTACGTCTAATGCTACCGAGCGTGCCCCCGCTTTCATCAATTTATCAATTACCTGGGCGTATGCCTCACGTTTGTAAGGAAATTTTTGCAGCGGTTCAAAGTAGGCATACTGCTGCGGGTCTGCTTGATAGTATTGTCCAGGAGTTGATGTTGACTGATCGTCAATTGCCAATATCACGATATCTTCTGGAGGTGTCACAGAGCCGCGCATTTGATAAAAAGTAGAAAGTGCTTGACTTTCCATCAATTGCGTCAAACCCAAACCAGAAGCACTTAGCAATGCTGCACTTAATGCGGAAGTACCAGCTAGCAGATGACCTAAACGAGTCATCTGCTTTGAGAAACGTGCTAGTGCCGTCGCGGTCGTTTTTGTCGATTTACTTGACAGTCTATTGGCAGCAGAGACATAGTTTTTAGGTAAGGTAGATTTAGATTCTTCTGCCATATCGTGTTATTCATAGATTTACGTACATGATTTTATTTATTTACACCCTGTTATAGTCCCACTATCTTGACATAATACTTAAATGAAAAACTTATACATTTGTAACTTATTCTTTATTTTTTACCAAATCGTAAGTAAAGCTCTTATATAAAGCCATAAACGAAACATAGCTTCATATATTTTAGTAACGCAAGTGATTATATATGATTGTTCCACTAGAGTAGCTTGGTTCGGTTACAACGAGCGTGTATACTCACTCGAATACCTTCTGTGCTTGGGATGATGAGCGGATGATATTTCGTGATGGTGCTGGGCGATCGCTTGCGTGCCCATGTCTTACCTGTCCTCAAAGAGATAGACACAAGACTAAAAGCGCAAATCCGTTAATCTAGCGGTTGAAGTAGCTTTAAAGGCTTGTTTTCACTTCATTGGGGAAAAGGTTAAAGGGGAAAGGGGAAAGGGAAGAAGAAATTGTCCGATCTTGTTTGCAACCCTCACTGGTTGAAGAAAGGACTAGAAGGAGGGGGCTTCAAACCCGTACAGGGGGGAATGTTAGGAAAGCTTTATGCGTATTTCAAACGATTCTTACCTTTTCCCTTTTTTCCTTTCCCCTTTACCCCGGACCAGATTGGTGAATTGCTTTAAAGACAAAATCTATAGATAACGATGATTATATCCTACTTCCAGCCTACGCATACCTCTTTAGGAGTAAACTTAACTGTTATATGGCTAATAAAGCTGTTATTAAGTCAATTTTATTGGTAGATTTTGATTATCAGGTATTTATTGTAGAGGTGTTCCATAAAAAGAAAGCGTTTTCTGGTGTGTGTTAGAGAGTGTTGGTGGGGTATTGAAGATCTAGTATGAACCTGATCGCATTTATTTCTGGGCATTATGCTACCAGGAGTAAAAAAGGTTCAGCACCCAATTATAAGCCCCACTTGAATGTTTCAGCCGATTTTATCAATTGAAAGAGGTAACGTCAAAGCTATAAATGACGATATAGTTTATAGATATTAGCAAATTTATCATTTTATTATTGCTATAATCTATTGTTCAATCTAAATGCTTTTCTATATATATTAGGTGTAAGTTTACTATGGGTTCTCCAATGAATCGTCTATCTATTTTTGTAGATGGAAACAATATGTTCTATGCTCAACAAAAAAATGGCTGGTTCTTCGATCCGCGACGCGTCTTAGAATATTTTAGAAACGAGCATAACGAAACAGCCTTAATCAATGCCTTTTGGTACACTGGCTTAAAAGACCCACAAGATCAGCGAGGGTTTAGGGATGCTCTAATCAGTTTGGGATATACAGTCAGAACTAAAATTCTCAAAGAATATTATGATGATTCCTCCGGTCGTTATTCACAAAAAGCAAATTTAGATATAGAAATTGTTGTAGATATGTTTAATACAGTAGATCAATACGACCGAGTAGTTTTATTTAGTGGTGATGGAGATTTTGAAAGAGCAATAGAATTATTAAGAGGAAAAAATACTTATATAACAGTAGTATCGACAGAAGGAATGATAGCCAGAGAGCTACGTAATGCTACTGACAGATATATAGATTTGAACGATATCCGGGATAAAATAGAAAAAACTGAAGGTTGATATTCTTAGCAATTATTTACAAATCAGGAGTAAAGAAAATTAATATTAAAGATATTTCCTAGAAAAAGTAGAAACGCTAATAATGAGATGAAAATGAACAACGAAGAGAGAATTATCATTTTTGATACGACCCTGCGAGATGGCGAGCAGTGTCCGGGTGCGACTTTGAATATAGACGAAAAGCTGGCGATCGCCAAGCAGCTAGCCCGTCTTGGGGTAGATGTCATCGAAGCGGGTTTCGCTTTTGCCAGTCCTGGAGATTTTCAGGCAGTCAGCAAAATCGCAGAAACTGTCGGACAAGAAAATGGTCCGGTAATTTGTAGTTTGGCAAGAGCGATTAAAGCAGATATTGAAGCTGCCGCATCCGCATTAAAACCAGCCGCTAAAGGCAGAATTCACACGTTTATTTCCACATCTGATATTCATTTAGAGTATCAGCTGCGAAAGTCACGCTCAGAAGTATTGGCGATCGCCGAAGAAATGGTAGCTTATGCCAAGTCTTTTATGGCAGATGTAGAATTTTCGCCGATGGATGCTGTCCGTTCCGATCCAGAATTTCTTTACCAAGTGTTAGAGCGAGCGATCGCAGCTGGGGCAACAACAGTTAACATTCCTGACACAGTAGGTTATACTACCCCCAGCGAATTTGGAGCGCTAATTAAGGGAATTAAAGAAAATGTTCCCAACATCCACAGCGCGATTATTTCCGTTCACGGACACAATGATTTAGGCTTGGCAGTTGCTAACTTCCTAGAAGCTGTAAAAAATGGCGCAAGGCAGTTAGAATGTACCATCAATGGAATTGGTGAACGTGCAGGAAATGCCTCGTTAGAAGAATTAGTTATGGCGTTGCATGTTAGGCGACAATATTTTAATTCGTTCTTAGGAAGACCAACTGAATCCGAAGAACCACTGACAAATATCGACACTCGTCAAATTTACAAAACATCGCGCTTAGTTTCCAATTTGACGGGAATGTTAGTGCAAGCAAATAAAGCAATAGTCGGGGCAAATGCTTTTGCTCACGAGTCTGGAATTCATCAAGATGGTGTGCTAAAAAACAAGCTCACCTATGAAATAATGGATGCTCAATTGATTGGATTGACAGACAATCAAATCGTTTTGGGTAAACATTCAGGCAGAAATGCTTTCCGTACTCGGTTGAAAGAATTGGGCTTTGAACTTTCAGAAAGCGAGTTAAACAAAGCATTTGTTAGGTTCAAAGAAGTAGCCGATAAAAAGAAAGAAATTTCTGATTGGGATTTGGAAGCGATCGTTAACGATGAAATTCAACAAGCACCCGATTTGTTTAAATTAGAGTTGGTGCAAGTTTCTTGTGGCGATCGCGCACGTCCCACCGCAACTGTCACCCTCCGCACTCCAGAAGGTGAAGAATTAACTGACGCAGCGATCGGTACAGGACCCGTAGATGCAGTTTATAAAGCAATTAACCGCGTCGTTAACGTCCCAAATCAGTTAATTGAGTTTTCCGTACAGTCGGTAACAGAAGGCATTGATGCTTTAGGGGAAGTAACCATCCGCTTGCGGTATGAATCTCAAGTATTTGCCGGACACGCGGCGAATACAGACATCATCGTTGCCTCGGCTCAAGCTTACGTAAATGCACTGAATAGATTGTATGCTTATTTGCGGCAATCTCAAAAGCAAGAACAGGTAACTGCCCAGCAAATTTGATGCAATACAAGACCTCACCCCTAACCCCTCTCCTTAAAAAGGAGAAGGGTGTCCGGAACGGACGGGGTGAGGTTTTATAACTTCGTAGTGAGGACTGAAGTCCTCATCTAACCTCATCTAATAAGAAAAGGACTGAAGTCCTTACTACAACTGTGCGCGATTATTGCGGACGAATTCGCGAAACATAGTTGCTTTTTGTCCGGTAATTTCCGGAATATTATCATAAACGTCAGCAAAGTCGGGAAGTTTTCCCGCTTGCAATAGTTCCATCTGACGGACGATGCACTCAAAGTAAGCAGGTTCCATCGTTTGTCCGATGGGTAAGTTTCGCATCTCGGCAGCAGGTAACGGCTCGTAAGTGATGATTTTGTCAAGTTCTTCTGAGAGGATTTGCGCGGCTTCAGTCATATTCAGCGCTTCCACACTCAAGAAATATCGTTCTCCTGCGTGCTTCTGAGGGTTACGCAAGGCAGCTGCCGCAACACTAGCCAAATCAAAACAATCTATCAATCCGACGCGCTCGTGACCGTAAAACATGCGAAGTTTGTTATCTTGCACCGCAGCGAAGAAATTTTGCATAAATGCGTTAGGGTGCAAGTGAGTCCAGGCAATACCGCTGGCTTCGATGTATGTTTCAATAAGTTGATGCCAAATGTAATGGCGAATCAATTTTGTTTGCGGGCGATCGCGTTGATGAAATGTACCGACGTGTACAATATATTCAACACCTGCGTTTTTCGCAGCATCAGTTAAGTTTTTCCCTTGACTGAGCATGTCCACGGTGTAGCCTGTAATCATAAATAAACGTTGTACACCTTGCAATGCTTTTTCATAAGTCGAAAGAACTTCAAGGTCAAGATGTACAGTTGAGATACCGCGTTTTCTAAAGGTTTCAGCTTGTTCGGGTTTGCGAACTGCAACGCATATCTCAACATTGTCTGAACCAGCATCTTTTTCTAATAGATTCACAAGGTGAGAACCTGTTTTGCCAGTAGCACCGAGAATTAAAGCAACAGGATGAGAATTACTCATTTTATGCAATCTCCACAACCAAGTTACCAACAGCTTGTCCGCTTTCCATCATTTCATGTGCGGCGGCAATTTGCGATAAAGGAAAACGTTGAGCAATTACATGATGCAATCCAGCTTTTAAACAAGTTGTAATATCTTCTGCGGCTTTCTGATGCGCTTCTTTCGGCATCATATAAACTAACACGTAATGAACCGTGATATTTTTGTAGAGTAAAGAATAAAAAGGTATCTGCGGTTGTTTATTTGAATCAGACGCATAGGTGGCAATAATTCCATTGCGCTTCAATACTGCCAAGTTAGTTTCTAAATTACTGGCAAAGTCTACATCAACAACTCGATCTACGCCTTTATTATCTGTTATTTCTTTAATCCGAGCGGCGACATCTTCTGTTTTATAATTGATCGCATAATCTGCTTTCCCCAAACGAGCGATTTCCGCTTTCTGCGGAGAACTGACGGTGGTGATAACTTTAGCACCCCCCCATTTCGCCAACTGAATCGCATAGTTACCAACTGCACCCGCACCACCAGTTACGAGGATTGTTTGTCCTGTTACTGCACCATCTTTAAAGACGCAATTATGCGCCGTCATTGCGGGAACACCCAAACAAGCGCCGGCGGCAAATTCGGTGTTATCCGGTAATAAAACTGCATTTTCACTCGGTATAACTACATATTCTGCCGCAGTCCCAGATGGATGCGCCAAAGTTGCTTCATAAATCCAAACTCTTTCCCCCACTCTTTCAGGAGATACCCCTTCTCCCACTGCGTCAATTATCCCGGCTCCATCGTTGTGGGGAATTACCCGTGAATGTCGCATTTTTAGCCCACCCCAGCCACTCCGCTGCTTGACATCCGATGGATTGACACCAGATGCGTACACTCGCACGCGGACTTCACCTGCACCTGGTTGGGGAATTTCTACTTCACCAATATTTAGTACTTCTTGAGGATTGCCAAGTTTCTCGTACCATGCTGCTTTCATAGTTTTTATTGTTTGAGATTCAAGGGTTATGCTCATTTTCTCTAAAAATGCGCCCAAACCTTAGAAGAGTTGGGCTACATATACACACACTCGTGTGCCTTTGTAGCCTCAAGATAATCGCTCTCTAAATGTAGTAATACCAATTTAAATAATGTTTGCGACACATAAATTCTTCGTAGGGGCACGGCACTGCCGTGCCCCTACCCATCTGTCGCATTCTTTTTTCAAATTGGTATAACGGCTACCCTACGGGAAAGCTCCGCTAACAGCCGTTGAAACGCTTGCAATTGAGCGGTAAACCGCTCACTACGAAATTATCTCAGCTAATTTCCGAATTGCTTCGACTAGTTGCTGTTGTGTGAGTTCGCTGTAGCCAAAGATAAATTCACCTGTGCGATGCGGTATGAGATACTGAGGAGCAGCAGACATCATCCCGATACCAACTTTTGCAGCACGTTGAATTATCTCTTCATCGCTTAGATGCGTGTGTAACTGTACCATCAAATGAATTCCGGCTTTTTCGCCTAAAATTGTTGCCTTTTCCCCAAAGTTAATTTTCAACGCTTTGACGAGAACTTGACGACGGCGATCGTAAAGTTCGCGCATTTTTCTGATGTGACGTTCTAGATGTCCTTGGGCGATGAAGTCTGCAAGCACTTGCTGTTCTAATATTGGTAAATGGCGATCGCTTAACCACTTCGCACGGGCAAATAAAGCAACTAAGCTTTTTGGCAGCACTAAATAACCAATCCGCAAGCTGGGAAACAGCACTTTGGAAAAAGTGCCACTATATAATACTGAATCACTGCGATCCAATCCTTGCAAAGCCGGAATCGGGCGATACTCCGAAGGAGTCGCTCCGCGAACGCCATAACGATATTCGCTATCATAATCATCTTCAATAATCATCGCCCCAGTTTGCTGCGCCCAAGCGAGTAATTCCAAGCGACGCGGTAAAGATAAAGTTGCGCCGGTGGGGAATTGATGAGAAGGTGTCACGTAAACCAGCCGAATCGGTTCGTTTGTATAATTTGTCAGTTCTTTTACCAGCAAACCTGACTCATCCACAGCAATCGGTAAAAGTTTCGCACCTTGAGTCTGAAAAATTAACCGAGCGCTGAGATAACCTGGATCTTCAAGTGCGATCGTATCACCGGGCGCGATCAACAAACGGACAATTAAATTCAGTGCTTGTTGTGTACCGTTAGTAATTAGCACTTGATCGGCTTCGCACTTCACAGCGCGGGAAGATAGATAAAAAGCGATCGCTTCTCGCAACTTTTTATAACCCAAAGGATCTATTGAATAGTCCAACCAATTCAAATTAGAGCTACAATAACGCCCAAGTAGCCTGCGCCACAACTTAATCGGAAACTCCTCAAAAGCCGGTCGTCCATAACGGAAATTAATCGTGGCATTTACTTCAGCAATTCTAGGGGCATCCTCTGTATTAGATAAAGTGATTGCATACTGATTTAACTTGACTGGTGGACGAGTAATTTTTCCAGCAGACTCAATCGGTGTTGAACGCAACAAATCATCCGGAAGTTGAGCGCAGACAAACGTACCAGAACCCACAACAGTTTCTAAATAACCCTCGCAAAGTAGTTGTTCATAGCTTTGGGTGACAGTAGTACGAGAAATCCCCAGAGATTTTGCAAGCGATCGCGTAGAAGGAATGCGTCCTCCAGGTAACAAACGTCCGCTAAGAATGCACAATCGCAATTCTTGATAAAGCTGCTGATGTAGTGGTAAACGGGAATTGTCGTCAAGCCTTATTGCTAAATCCATACTCTGCGTACCTTTGCGCCTACCTTTGCGACCCTTTGCGTTTCCATTCTACGCAAAGTGGACTTATATTAAATCACAAAAGTGGCTCTTGTATAAGACCACTTTCATAATTACGCTTTAAAAGTGCTGATAGAAATGTCCAGAAAAGAAGCCAGAGGAGAGTTGATGAACATGAGAGACTGCGTTGTTCGCAGGGCACAACTTGAAGATTTAACAACTTTGGTGAACTTTAATCAAGCACTGGCTCAAGAAGCCAGAGATGAAAAGCTGAATCCACAACTTCTAACTCAAGGAATTGAAGGAGTTTTGAGTGACTCTAACCGTGGTTTTTATACAGTTGTCGAACTTGAAAGCAAGACAGTCGCAGTTGCTTTAGTAACCTTTGAGTGGAGTGACTGGAGGAATGCTTGGTTTTGGTGGTTACAGGATGTATATGTTGAACTCAATTATCGTCAACAAGGGATTTTTCGTTTTCTTTACACGCATTTGAAAACCGAAGCACAGACAGCAAATGTGTGTGGGTTACGTTTGTATGTCTACAAAGGTAATACAAAAGCCCAGGAGGTTTACAGAAAAATGGGGATGAATTCCTCAAACTCTCTCATATTTGAGGAGTTTTTACTTAATAAGGGAATCATTGGGCATTGCCGGACATTATGCATTGTCTTGACCCTCTTTAATATTTTGCTTTAAAGACCGGATAAACTCACGGA
>NZ_JBPAOH010000149.1:0-20075 GCF_050875635.1 Tolypothrix sp. VBCCA 56010 | reverse complement strand
TTGATTACTTCAATCGAACGATGGCTAAACCTTTCAAATGGACTTATAAGGGTAAGGTGCTGGCTATTTAATGGTCGGTCTATTTCCGCCACCCTGTACTAGGAGGTTTGTTTTCCTGCATTACTCTGAGCAGAAACCGTAAAGCCTCATTGACAGCATCTGCATTGGGAAACATTTCTGCAACATCAGGTTCTAGGCGAACAATCTCACCAAAACTCTTTCGTCGAGAACCTAACCGTCTGACCCGCAGACTCTTTAAATCATACTCTAACCGAAGCTCATCTTCTTCCATTTCTGGCTCATCCCTCTTCATAGGCTTGTCGCTCGGCTCGTGTTAGTTGTCTAGCACTAATGAGACGAATAGAATCGCCAATGGTGCGTTAAACTACCCTTCGGGTTCCGCGTCAGCGGTACGTTATAACGCACCCTACCCTATTTTATAATTATTTGCACCTACCTACTTAGCTGTTTTGTACTACATTTTTAAAATACGTAAGTAGGAACTTTATTTGCCTCTTTGTTGTTACTTCGACGCAGACCTTCTAAACGCAGACGTAAGTCGCTAATTGCTGTTTGAATTTCCACATTTTGCCAACGCTGTGCCCAAATTCCTTCTTCTTTTGAACATTGTTCAACTCGCTCAAATAACAGACCAAAGCTATATGGTTGTTTTAATTCTTGCACAAGCCATTGTGCTGGAACTCCTAAAGTATCTGCTAAAGGTGCTAATTGTATATGAGTTGGCATCTTTCCGTTAAGAACAGAAAACCAAATAACTCTTAATTGGTGACGCGCTGAATAACGAGTTTCAATTGCAGCTGCTGATTCAACCAACAATGGTTGCTTTTGTCGTCCCATTTGTGACCGCTTACTCAACAAATTTGCGAAACCAATGTCTGTGCGTCCAGTTTGTCTTGCCGAAGTGATGACCCATACTAGCGGACTATGACGAATACGTGCATTCACCCGGACTAAAGCCTGATATAGTGCAACATCTTCAGGAGTACGGACGGGGGGTAAACCTCCTGCCAGTGCATACATTTGTGCCGTCACCGCGAAACTTGCCCCGCAGTGTTGGTAGTGCCGAGGAAAAGTGTCATAAGGGTCAGGGTCGATGTAAGATTCTAATTCTGCAATCAAGTGGTGATAGCCTACCTCACGTAGATGACAAGCTCTGGTGTAGGGATCTAACGCAGCACGCTCAACCTGGTTTGTAATAATCCGTCCTCCCACCGCATCCGCACCGCAGTTAATTTCGTATAGCGTCGCAGCGATCCAAGTCTGGCTGACCTGCGAATCGCCATCGGTAGAAGCAATTACTCCCCGCTTGCGTCCTATACTTATCAAGCGGCGATACGCTTCATCCATCAAAATTTGTCGGACTCGACCAATATAAGCTTCAGTTGCAGGTAGAGTTTTTTCAATTATGTGCAATACTAAATCTGGATGCTGCTGTGCAAAATTATGGGCGATCGCTGCTGAATTATCACTACAATTATTCAGTAGCAAAATTATTTCATACCGTCTGAAATCTAAGCGCTGTCCTTGCAAATCTACCTGATGCGCCAAAGCCGAAAGCGTTGCTGGTAAAGTTTCGGCTTCATTGCGGGCTGGAACAATTACGGAAATTTCACATTGCGGTAAAGGCGTCTTTTCAACTAAAGCAGGAGTATCGCCGTAAAATTGTGTACTTGGATCAACAACCACATGCAAACGCTTATCCATGTACCCCATTTTTCCATCTCCAGCAAAACACACAGAGCGTATTCATTCAAAATTAAATTTTTTAATTTTTGTAAATTTATTTTGTAATCTTCATCATTTATTTTTAATCCATCTACAGCATGATTAGTATTGATTGAAACTCTATCAATAGGTGCAATAAGTAACCGACACCTTGAAAGGTGC
Source organism: Tolypothrix sp. VBCCA 56010 (assembly GCF_050875635.1). Lineage (NCBI taxonomy): Bacteria > Bacillati > Cyanobacteriota > Cyanophyceae > Nostocales > Tolypothrichaceae > Tolypothrix > Tolypothrix sp. VBCCA 56010. Next base: position 18,167 of record NZ_JBPAOH010000149.1, on the reverse strand, counting down.
GGAATCTCGCGCCTGTCGGCTAGGCGTATATTCTCATAAGTACAATTTTTGGGGAAATATATGTAATTAATTTGACTATATTTTTTTCTTTCTCAGAAATATTACTAATAATAATTCTTAAGAAAGAGGTGATTAATCTTATAAAAAGTAACAGTGTGATTAATAATTCTTAAGCAAGATAAGAGCAGACGATGCAAAAGCTTCAACGAGTTGTGAAAAACCTGCTCTTTAGTCAGCAGAAACGTGGAAAACCCAAGTCTAAAAGCTCCTCAGTAGCGGCACTAGATCGAGTAAACTTGTCTTTGGGAGATGTGCGAGATGTATTTGAGCCTTACCTAGCAATCTTTCTCACAGCCGATCGCCATTTCAATCCGGCACAAGTAGGTATTGCTATTTCAATCACCAGCATTACCGGAATTTTAGCACAAACGCCGCTGGGTGCTGTAGTTGATGCTTCCCGCGACAAAAGACGGCTGATAGCGATCGCGACTTTCGTTGGCTTGAGTTGGTTTTGGCTAGCAATGCCGGAAACTAAAAAATCATAATCGCAAGAGGAAAAAAAAAGACAAAATCTTGATGTTTTTTGTCTTTGTGGTGAGAACAACACATCAGCTAAAATACATAAACCTAACTCCTGCAAGAAGGGCGGGGAAACCCCGCCCCTACTCTTTTTAATTATGGGCAACACTTTTGGGCATTTATTTCGCATTACTACTTTTGGCGAGTCTCACGGCGGCGGTGTGGGAGTTATCATTGATGGTTGTCCACCACGGCTAGAAATATCTGCTGAAGAAATTCAAGTAGAGTTAGATAGAAGGCGTCCGGGACAAAGTAAGATTACAACGCCTCGCAAAGAAGAAGATAAGTGCGAAATTCTCTCAGGAGTGTTTGAGGGTAAAACTTTGGGAACACCAATATCAATTTTGGTGCGGAACAAAGACGCTCGTTCTCAAGATTACGACGAAATGCAACAAAAGTATCGCCCTTCTCATGCGGATGCGACGTATGATGCCAAATATGGCATTCGTAATTGGCAAGGTGGCGGTAGATCGTCGGCGCGTGAGACAATTGGCAGAGTAGCAGCAGGTGCGATCGCTAAAAAAATTCTTCGTCAAGTCGCTAATGTGGAAGTTATCGGTTACGTCAAGCGCATCAAAGATTTAGAAGGTGCGGTCGATGCAAATACCGTCACTTTAGAACAAGTTGAAAGCAACATCGTCCGCTGTCCCGATGCCGAATGTGCCGAACGAATGATTGAATTAATTGAGGCAATTGGTAGGCAAGGTGATTCTATCGGGGGTGTGGTAGAATGTGTAGCGCGAAATGTTCCCAAAGGTTTAGGCGTTCCAGTTTTTGATAAATTAGAAGCAGATATTGCCAAAGGTGTAATGTCTCTGCCAGCGAGTAAAGGTTTTGAAATCGGTTCGGGTTTCGCGGGGACGCTGTTAACTGGAATTGAACATAACGACGAATATTATATTGATGAAAACGGTGAAATTCGCACTGTAACTAATCGTTCAGGGGGAATTCAAGGCGGAATTTCCAACGGTGAGAATATCATTTTACGAGTAGCATTTAAGCCGACAGCTACGATTAGAAAAGAGCAGAAAACGGTGACTAATGAAGGTGAAGAAACCCTATTAGCCGCCAAAGGAAGACACGATCCTTGCGTTTTACCGCGTGCTGTGCCGATGGTAGAAGCGATGGTTGCTTTAGTATTGTGTGACCATTTGCTGAGGCAGCAAGGACAGTGTAAGGTGTTATAGGTAACACGCAGTTTTCTCAAGAAAGTTTCTCTGTTGTGGGGTGGTGATTTTGCCATCCCTGTTTTGTTTAAGTGTTGTTATAGTGGCGAATGACACAAATTAAGCAGTGTTATCGCTGGTTATATCAATATGGAAAAAGAGTCTGAAAATCGTTTAAAACACTTTGCTGCTCTCAAGTCCAAGTACCAAGCAATTAAATATGAAGATTCATTACCCTGTAGTATTCTGTATTTTATATTGCGAAAAGCTGACTTAGGAATTGAACTAACTGAATTAGAGTTTGATTGGTTGACAAAGCGGGAACTTTGTGAAACTTTAGAAGCTATTAGAAAAGAGCAGCAACATAAAATAAAAGAATTTTCCAATTTAGAATTTGAATTCTCTAAATTAAAGTCTAAGTACAAAGCGACAAAATATGATTTTTCTTGGCAATCTAGTCATCTGTATTTTATACTTTTGAAAATAGAGTCAGGAAATTCTCTAATTAACTCAGAAGTTAATTGGCTGCGATCGCATGGTTTATATGAGACTCAAGCGATCGCTAAGGAGGTAAAGCAATTTACTGCTCTTAAATTAAAGTACAAAGCTACTAAACATCAAAATTCATATCCTGATAGTCCATTGTATCAAATACTAAAAAAATTAGACGCAGTTCAACGTTTAAATGATTCAGAATACAAGTGGCTAACAAATTATGAACTTTTGGAAACTATCGAAATTTTTGACCAACAAGAGTCAGCAAGAGAAGTTGAGTTTTCCCAATTAAAAGCGAAGTACCAAGCGATTAAACAGCCAGATACATCATTATCCAGTCCACTATATCCAATCTTACAAAAACTGGATGCAGACAAAAAACTAATTAATTCCGAAATTTACTGGCTGGAACAGCACGGATTTACGGAAACGATTAGCATCGCTAATGAACTCGAACAAAAGCGAGAATTTACTGCTTTGAAAGCCAAGTACAAAGCAAGTAGATATGAGGATTCATCTTGTTCAAGTCATTTGTACAAAGTTCTCAAAAGACTTGATTCGGAAAATTATCTGAGTCAGCAGGATATTAATTTTCTCAAAAAGCGTAAATTGAGTGAAACGATGGCGATCGCTCACGAAAAATATGCTTCTACTTTGAGATTTAAGGTAGAATCAGGAGAATTGCTGAGTGAGGCAGAGATTGACTGGCTAAAACAGAATCAACGTGAAGATATCATTACTTTCGCCAAACAAAAGCACTTTACGACTCTCAAGAAAAAGTATGCACTTGTAGATCCTGGAAATGAATTACCGTTTGATCCATTTTACACAATAATGCTAAAACTGGAGAAAAAAGAGCGGCTAGATCCTCTATTGGTTGTTCAGCTTATAGAAGAGAATCTTTTATCTCGTGACGGAAAAATAGCGATTGCACATTACAAACTCGAAGCCGATTTTTATGAACAGGAATTTCAACGTACTGGACATAAATGGCACATTCCTACTGCTAGTAGTTATTGGCGAAAAGCAGATGAATCAGAACGTGCATTACAACTAACTAATCTAGACTTAAGCAGTATCCGCGAAAGTAATCTCAAGTCAGCTATTTTAGTAACTAGAGGTGCAGCCTTCAGAGATATTGGTGATTTAGTTCATGCAGAAACTTGTGCAAAACAAGCCATTGAATATCATCCTCAAAGTTATCAACCTTACACTTTACTGGGAGCGATTTACTATGATAAAGGTGAATATTCAACAGGAGATTATTGGTTTGCAGAAGCAGTGAAACGTGGCGCTAAAACTGAGGAAATAGATGACGAAATTAAGCGAGTACTCCGGAGTACAAAAGATGAGAATAAACGACAGTATGCAGTGAATTACTTACTAAAAAAAGATTCACAGCGATATGCTTGGGCTAAGTCTTATCTGAAGAAGCCAAAAAATCAGGCTTAAATCTCAAGTAAAATCACCAGCAGATTTCACTATTGTAAAATCTGCTGGAATGTCGAGTAGTGCGTTAGAGGGTTGCATAATCATGGATTTAACTACAATTATAGGATTAATCGCCGCGACATTAACAACATTTTCCTTTCTACCGCAAATGATAAAAACATGGCAAAGCAAATCAGCCAAAGATGTTTCATACATCATGCTAATTACTTTCAATATTGGTGTTTTTTTATGGGTAATTTATGGAATATCTCTACAATCATTGCCGGTTATTCTCGCTAATGGAGCAACTTTATTTTTTAACATCATCATTCTATCGCTTAAAATTAAATATAGATGAAAAAACTAGGGACTAGAGACTGGGGACTGGGGACTAGGAATATATAGCATTCATGACTTGCACCTTATCCTAATCCCTAATCCCTAGTCCCTAATCCCTAATCCCTAAAAAACAACTGTGACATCATCTGTATTCGCTGCTGAACGCCTTTTATTTACTCCTGCAACTCCCGACACCGACGCTATCCCGACAATTTTCGCTTTCCCCAATGAATACACCGTGGGAATCACCAGCTTAGGCTATCAAGTAGTATGGGCTACTTTGGCAATGCGTGATGATGTGCAAGTCAGTCGCTTGTTTACCGATACTCACGAACAACTTCAAAAGAAACCGGAATTACTCGGCTTTTCGATGTCATGGGAATTAGATTATGTGAATATTTTAAATCTGCTGGAATCTTTAGAAATTCCTATTAGGGCAGATATTCGTAATAATAATCATCCGATAGTTTTTGGTGGGGGTCCCGTCCTCACAGCTAACCCCGAACCTTTCGCCGATTTCTTTGATGTAATTTTACTCGGAGATGGCGAAGATTTATTAGGGAATTTCATTGAAGCTTACAAAGAAGTTAGAAACGCTTCTAGACAAATCCAATTAAAAGCACTTGCACAAGTACCGGGAATTTATGTTCCTAGTTTGTATGAGGTTGAATATCACAGTTTAGATGGTGCTATCAAATCAATTCAACCAATATCTTCAGAAATTCCGGCAATAGTGCAAAAGCAAACTTACCGGGGAAATGTTCTCTCAGCTTCAACTGTCGTCACCGAAAAAGCCGCTTGGGAAAATATTTACATGGTCGAAGTGGTGAGAAGTTGCCCGGAAATGTGTCGTTTTTGTTTAGCAAGTTATCTCACTTTACCTTTTAGAACTGCGAGTATCGAAAAATCTTTAATTCCCGCAATCGAAAGAGGTTTAGCTGTCACAAATCGGTTAGGATTATTAGGAGCTTCAGTAACTCAGCATCCCGAATTTGAAACGTTACTCGATTATATTAGTCAGCCAAAATATGACGATGTACGCTTGAGTATTGCCTCAGTGCGAACTAATACAGTAACGGTACAATTAGCGCAAACTTTAGCGAAACGAGACACGCGATCGCTTACCATTGCCATCGAAAGTGGTTCGGAAAAATTACGCGAAATCATTAACAAAAAGCTGCATAATGAGGAAATCATTCAAGCTGCGGTAAACGCCAAAGCTGGCGGCTTATCTAGCTTAAAACTTTACGGCATGGCAGGAATTCCCGGCGAACAATCAGAAGATTTAGAACAAACTGTAACAATGATGCGTGCCGTCAAAAAAGCTGCACCAGGATTGCGGTTAACACTAGGATGCAGCACCTTTGTACCCAAAGCACACACGCCATTTCAATGGTTTGGAGTAAATCGGCAAGTCGATAAGCGGTTGCAATTTTTACAAAAACAACTAAAACCGCAGGGAATAGATTTCCGCCCCGAAAGTTACAATTGGTCAATAATTCAAGCATTATTATCGAGAGGCGATCGCCGACTTTCCCAACTTTTGCAACTCACCCGCAACTTTGGCGATTCTTTAGGTAGTTACAAACGTGCTTTCAAACAACTCAAAAAACAAATTCCCGACTTAGATTTTTACGTTCACACCGACTGGTCAACCGAACAAATATTACCCTGGAGTCACTTGCAAGGACCTTTACCACAGTCTACACTGTTAAAGCACCTAGCTGATGCCACCAGTAAATTTAACTCATCGCCAAAAGAACTACAGCCATTAAACTTATAATTTTTAGGACTTACACAAAAACCCTCTGCAACTCTTATTTCTTTGTGTCCTTCGTGTCCTTCGCGGTTCGTTTTTTTCAATAATCTTTCAATGCAAACAACATCTGAATTTTACTGCGCCTATTGCGGCGAACCAAACGTCACCTTTGTAGACTTAAGCGCAGGTGGACAGCAATCTTATGTAGAAGATTGTCAAGTTTGCTGTCGTCCAAACATTCTATATCTGCGGGTAGATGAAGAAACTTTAGATATAGAAATTGATACAGAATACGAAGGTTGAAATTTAGGTTTTTCTGTCAATGCTTCACTTTAAACATTCTTCAGTAATTAATGCACCCGTAGAAGTTGTTTGGAAATTTCACGAAAGACCAGACATCTTACAACTTCTTACCCCACCTTGGCAACCAGTGCAAGTCATGCGTCGCGAGGGGGGACTTAATGTTGGTGCAATTACAGAATTTCGCTTTTCTTAGGATTATTACCTTTAACTTGGTTAGCGCGTCATAGCGAATGTGAAGAATATCGTCTATTTACCGACGAACAGATATCAGGACCCTTTGAATCTTGGGTGCATCGACATCAATTTGAACCGGAGAATGGCAAAACTAAATTAACTGATGCAATCGCCTTCTCAATGCCAGGTGGCGATTCTGTAGAATTTTTTAGCGGTTGGTTAATACAAGCACAACTAGAAGCTATGTTTCGCTACCGTCATTATGTAACTAAACGCGAGTGCGAGTCAAGCTAAGAAAATATACTTAACAGTAAAAACACAGAAAAATCACTTTCATTAAAGAATATATGAGCGCTCAGGATATCTACTTGTCCTGAGCCTCTTTTTTTACGATAATAAAAACACTTTTTCTACCGTTATCTTACTGAAATATAACGCCATTAACTAATTCGTGGCGACAGTAATCTTACAGATAAAAACTTGATAAACATGAAATTTTTACAAACAGGGTTTAAATGCAAAGGTACTTTAAAGTTAGCTTTGCTGAGTGCAACTACGTTATTTTTACTTACACCGTCAGTAAAAGCTGTTAACCCACAGCCACAAATTTGTCCATCGGCAAACTTGCTACCCAAGCGCAGTTTTGATACAGCGAAATATTCTGTTTATATTTGCCGAGGTGATAATAACAATGCGCTGGGATATTACGTGCGTATTTCTAAAACAGATAATAGTAAAATCACCGTACCTGTAACTAGCACAACTGGTGAAACTTATATTGCTAGCAAAGGAGAAATAGCATACGCTGTCACCCCCTATGAACTGCAAGTAATAAAAAATAGGCGTGTTGTTCTCAAAGAAAGAGTAAATAATGCGATCGCTGGTGACGGTCAACCTCTTGCTAAAGCTTGTCCCGAAGGTGAAAATATCTTTGGTGAAGCCGAAACCAAAAGCTTTATTGTTTATATTTGCGGCAGCAATCTTCCCACAAACTATATCGCTATAACTAGAAGTGGCAATCGTCGCATCGCAGTTCCACTCTCTAGCTATAATTCTAAAGGGGAACCGCAAGCGAATCAATATGTTGCAGTCAACGGTGATATCCGTTATGTTCTCACGCGAAAAGTGCTAAGAATTTCTGACAACGGTCAAACTGTAATCAAAGAAAAAGTCCTGCGCTGGAATTAAAACACACAGTTTATTTATCCTTATTTTTCAAAGCTTGTCGAGAAACCCACTGAAGTAAACCAGGAAACAACCGATAAATTGCTTGGGAAAAATTCGCAGAACCAACTACTACCTCAGACCGTTGATTTTTCACTGCATCCCAGATAGCATTTGCCACATCCTCCGGTTTCTCCACCACCGGAGTTTTCACCACAGTATTAAGTTGTTCGCGACGGTTTTTAGCGTCCTCTTCATCTTGACCGCGAAAAATTGCCCGATCTAACAAATTACTTTTAATTAGATTTGGGTAAATTCCACAAACATGAATACCTTTGGGCTTTAATTCTGCGTGTAATGCTTCTGTCAAACCTGTGACAGCAAACTTACTCGTGCAATAGGGGACTAAATAAGGAGTAGCTACTTTACCACCAATGGAACTTAGATTAATAATGCTTCCGCTTCTCCGTTCCAAGAAATGAGGCAAAAGGGTATTAATTGTATGGATATATCCCCATAAATTAGTATCTATAATTTGATACCAATCTTTGAGAGAAAACTGCTCAACTGGTCCGGATGCATAAATACCTGCATTGTTTACCAGTATGTCGATATTTCCATAATGTTCCAACGCTTTTTCTATTGCTGCGCTTACTTGTGATGGTTCTGTCACATCGCAAGAAATCGTTAGTGGTGCTGCATTAGTAACACTTTGGATTTCCTGTGCTGCGCTTTCCAGCGAGTCAGTGTGACGCGCTGTAAGTACAAGATTATAACCTTTGCGGGCAAACATCAGTGCAGTTGCTTTACCAATACCTTGGGAAGCACCTGTTATAAATACTGTAGAAGCCATGTTTTAAATAAAAACGCTATTTACTGTTTATAGTTTGGGCAATAATTTTCTAGAATCCTTCTGACTTGCGTTAGATATTTAATGACATTTTGCACTGACATTGCTGCTTTGATGTTAGAGATTTTCTTTGTATACGCAATTACTACTATTCTTTAAATAAAAATCCTCTATTTGATAGGTTAATCCAATGTTAATTAACCTTTTGCAATACAAGTTTTCCCCACAATGCCCAAAATTTCATCCTTTGGACTTGCTGAGACTTTGGAACCACAGATAGATAGCGTTATCTCTTTACCTGAATAAGATGAAATTGTAAATACATTATTTAGGAAACTTAACAATGGAACCTTCACCTACTAATGCAGCTAAAACTCCTGCCGGTGTCAGCAATCGTCAAGCGGTCGGACCATTCCCAACTGATGCGACCGAAACCTCTTACAATGGAAGCGATCGCAATGCCTTCGAGTTTGGCTTTACTCCTCAAGCCGAACTATGGAACGGACGCTTTGCAATGATTGGTTTTCTTGCCTACCTTCTTTGGGACTTGAACGGCTACAGCGTGGTACGCGACGTATTACACCTCGTTTCCTATGCCCGCTAAGGATGTTCTAAGTGTTTCTGTCAATTCTACTTGACAAGCTGACTGCACAACCTCGGACACTGAGAGGAAATGCAAACAGTCTTCCCCAGTGTCCTCACTTAATATCAGTCTACTTCCATATCGAAAAGTATATTTAGTATGGCTGGCTATGCAATAATAGTTAGCATAACTTAACATTTCTAAATATTTAGTTATTTGGCGATGTTCAACGCATAACACTAACTTCTCGGATTTTTCAACCTAGTGGTTAGTGTAATTTGCCATGACTATACTTTGTGAAATTTTCACCTGCTACGTGGAGAAAAAGCGTGATTTCATTACAACAACCGCCCAGTCGTCCGATAAAATTGACCAGAGAATCAAATACTGGAGTCTTGATTGCAATTGCCATTGTTGGATTATGGGCAATTAGTCTTGTAATGCTACTTTCACTAGACATTACCCAGTTTAACTTTTTCATGTTATTGCCGATCGTACTTTGGCAAACATTTCTTTATACTGGTTTATTTATTACTGCTCATGATGCCATGCATGGGGTAGTGTTTCCTCAAAATACTAAAATTAACCATTTTATCGGAACATTATGCCTTTCGCTTTATGGTCTTTTACCATATCAACAATTATTGAAAAAACATTGGTTACACCACCACAATCCTGCCAGTGAAATAGACCCCGATTTTCATAACGGTAAACAGAAAAATTTCTTTGCCTGGTACTTTCATTTTATGAAGGGTTACTGGAGTTGGACTCAAATTATTGCTTTAACGGCTATCTACAATATTGCCCATTACGTCTTCCATATACCGAAAGATAATTTAACTTACTTTTGGGTCATACCCTCGCTGCTAAGTTCATTACAGTTATTTTATTTTGGTACTTTCCTACCCCATAGTGAGCCAGAATCAGGTTATAGTGAACCTCATAAAGCTCAAACAATCTCCCGTCCAATTTGGTGGTCATTTATCACCTGCTATCATTTTGGCTACCATGAAGAACATCATGAATATCCTCACGTTTCTTGGTGGCAGTTACCAAAAATTTATCAAAAAAAGTTAGGAGTGAGGTAGAGACGTTCCAATGGAACGTCTGTACGGGAAAAGCAAAGTTAGGTAGAGACGTTCCAATGGAACGTCTGTACGGGAAAAGCGGAGTTAGGAATTATAAATATTTAACTCCTAATCCAATTCCCCATTTCCCATTCCCCATTCTTCAACTTGTAGTTTCTGCTAAAGACGGACGCAAGCAAAGATAAATTAACGGACCGATTAGCGGTAAAAGCGTCACTGTCCAAAAAATTTGCAGATTATTCCAACTTCGACGTGCCATATCATCACCGAGGACAGTTGGGAATAAAAGACAAAAAAGGCAGAATGCCAAACTCATACCATGAATAAAGCGATCGCTTAAAAACTGCTGCACAAAATCGTCCCAATCACCAAAGCCAAAACCATAGGCAAAGATGGCAATTGTACTTAAACTCAAAACAACACCAAAAAAGCGAGAATCTAACAGATTCAAAAAAGCATCTTTCTGCCCAGAAAATTCTTGATTAGAATTACGCAAAGCCAAATAAGGAATTAAACCTATTACACCTGAGGCAACTGATGCCAAAGCAAAAGGATAAAAAGGAATCGATTGCATCCTACCATCAATAAATAACAACCCGCTGTAAATTAATAGCCAGATACCAATCAAGGCAAATAAAGAGAGAATAATTGGATTTATTTCCGCAAAATTCAGAGTGAATATGTTTTTCAGCAGAGTTAAGGTTTGCTCTAAATGCAGCGGCGGAGATAGCAGTAAAATATAAGCTATAAATCCTGCCCAAAGTAACCAAAAAGCAATTTTTATATTCATCTTTATTCGTAGTAAGCACTTCAGTGCTTATTTAAGCACTAAAGTGCTTACTACGATTAAAATAATTTATTAATTCGCTATCGGTTGTTTAATAGATACTGCCTCTGCTTCTAATAAAGGTGGACGCACAGACAAATATATTAACGAACCGAACAGCGGTATGAAGCTGATTAACCAAAGTAACTGAGGATTTTTCACCTGACGACGTGCCAGATCGTCTCCTAACAATGCCGGAAATATTAAGCAAAGTACGCAGAAATCTAAACTCATTACATGAATGAAACGGCTAGTTTGCCACTGTTTAACAAAATTTCCCCAGTCTCCGGCTAGTAAGCCATAACCAACTAAAACAATTGTGCCTAAAGTTAGCGCAATACCTGTGAAACGTGAATCTAACAGCTTGATGAAAAAGTCTTTTTTGCCAGGAAACTGTTTATTTGATTCGCGTAAAGCTAAGTAAGGTAAAATCGCAAATGCGCCAACTGCGAAAGAGGGAATAGCAAATAACCAAGCGGGTATTTTTTGCCCTCTGCCATCAATAAATAAGACTGCACTATAAATCATGGGGAAAACGCCCATAATGTTGAATAGTGCTATTACTAAAGGGTTAATGCCTTGCCACTGTCCGGTAGAAAGGTTTTTAATTAACTCAAATGTATCCGGTTGATCGGGAGGGGCAAAGACAAAAGCATAAGTAATAAATCCCAGCCATAGCAGCCCAAAAGCGATTTTTCTCAACATGTTTAAAGTTGGTTAACTGAAGGCTTCTGAGAGGTAATCAGCAGCAGCAGATACGACAGCGATCGCACTTTCATAATCTAGCCGCGTTGGTCCCAAAACTCCCACGCTTCCTACGGGTATCGAACCTCGGCGATAAGTGGCAGAAATTAAGCTACAGGTGCGTATCGGTTCTAGCGGGTTTTCCGAGCCAATCCGAATCATTACCCGTGGTTTACCCACTTCATCCGCTTCTTTTTCCTCAAATATTAACCGCCACAGTTGGTCTTGTTCTTCCTCCAGCAGTTGGATAATCGTTTGCACTTGCTGTAGTTGAGAAAATTCTGGCTGACGCAAAACTTCTGCTACACCGCGAATCATAATTTGGGTTGTAGATGGTGTAACAGTGCGACGGGTTAATTCTGCTACCGAGTGTTTCAAAAATTCTCCGTAACGTTGGAACTCTCGATCTAACTGCGTCCAGTCGAGAGTCGCTAATTCTAACAAACTCCGTCCCCGCAACTGGCTATTTAAAAAGTTAGAAACAATCTGCAACTCGCGATCGATGACTTCTGGTTCAAGTTGTGTTTCTGCCGATGCTGCCGGCAAATCCATCAATGTGGAATGCGTCTCATAAGCATCCGTGACTACAATCAGCATTACCCGTCCCGCTTCAATTTGCATCATTTGCAAATGTCGCAACGTCGCTCTTTCAGTTTGCGGCATGGTAATCAAACTAATACAGCCACTTAAAGTTGCCAGTATTTGTGCCGCACCGTGCAGTAGAGCCTCTAAACTCCAATCTTCCCACTTCAGGCGCTTTTGCAGTACCGCTTCTACCTCTCGTGATAAACTTTCTGAAGGTGTAATCAGCTGGTCTACATAAGTACGATAGCCTGAGTCTGAAGGTATGCGTCCGGCAGAGGTGTGAGGTTGATAAAGCAACCCACCTTTTTCTAAAAAGCCCATGACGTTGCGAATTGTGGCTGAACTAACACCCAGGTCGTATTCTTCAACCAAAGCTTTAGAACCCACAGGCTCTGCGGTAGCGATATAATGACGTACCGTTGCCCAAAGTATATGCTGTTGTCGATTGGTCAGCTTGACTTGCATAGGGAATGTTTTACGAAGCCGAATTTTAATTAGATTTTGAAAAAATTAATAATTTTTAAATTAAAATAGCAAATTATTTACTTCTATTATAATTAGTAAAACTTAACTCCCAAATTTGCCTGTTCTGATTCGGTTTGGGCTATAACCGTATATTTACACAATTTTTTATTTATTTTTATTGTAATTTTTTACCAATATAAAAACATACGCAATCAATTTTTGATAAATCAGAAAAAATTAGTTTTTGCAAATATTGTTAAGCTTTTTTTACAAAACCATAAAGTTATTTAGCATGTATTAAGAATAGCAAAAGTCAACCGGAAAAGTAAGTCCAAAAGATAAAGAACAATTTGGCTATAACGTTCTTTTACCTAGTGACTAGCAGATGTTTGCGCTTTGCGATTAGCCTTCAGGCTTTAGCCTGAGGCTACACAAACAAAGCCTGCCTAGCCTAGCGGCTTCTGCGTACTTTGTTGGAGAAGCCGAAGGCTAGCAGTACGCAGGCTGAAAAGCCAGGTTTTTGGTAGTCCGCACCAAACGAAGCGGACTTTGTACGCATAACGCGGCACTCTTAGCTTGGTGTCGGGCAAAAGCGAAAACAATCCTTAATCTTAATAATGAGGAATCGAAGGGTTAACTAAGCTGGAATAGGCATCAATACCACCTGCAATATTTTTAACATTTGTAAAACCTTGAGCAACTAACCACTGACACATCTGAGCCGAGCGAATGCCGTGATGACATAATACAAGGGTTTCCGCGTGAGGATCGAAGCGAGTGGGAACTTGATCGCCCCATTCGGCAAATTGACTCAGGGGTAGATTGACAAAACCCTCAATGCTAGCGATCGCTACTTCTTGTGGTTCGCGTACATCCACTAGCTGAATATCTGGATCGCCTGAAGTCAGACGTTCTGCCAGTTCATCTACACTAATTTGAGTAATAGGTTGGGTATTCATAGATTAGGGCAATGGGCATTGGGCAATGGGCATTGGGGAGGCAGTGCGTTGGGCGGTGCCGACTTGAAGCACCTGCCGTCAATAGGCATTGGGGAGGCAGTGCGTTGGGCGGTGCCGACTTGAAGCACCTGCCGTCAATAGGCATTGGGCTTTTCCCTTTACCTTTTCCCCTCTTCCAATCTCCAATGCTCTATTCCCTATTATTTATTTTTAATAGATTTGTGCTGAGGTTTCAGTAATAAACTTAGTCTTAGTAAGTAAGTGGGTGAAATTAAACGTAAAATATTCTCCTCCTTCGTAGTGAGCGGTTTACCGCTCGTCGAGTCGGGATTTTAACGGCTCTTGCCGTTACTACGTTAAGAAACGTTTATTTATGCCATCTACTTATTAATACCGCATTTTCTCTCTTGAGAAGGCGGTTTCACATTATTGTTGTGTGTAAAAGCCGCTTGTGCGGTATGTGAAAGAAAATTATGAGGCAAAACTCATTGTTTGGTTTTCTAGCAGCGGGTGCGATCGCGCTGCTATTGATTGTTATCGCAGGCTTTTACTGGTTCTTTGGCAAAAGTCCAGTTAACTTGATTGGTGGTGGGACTGCTTCGGAACCAGGTGGCGCCATATTCGTGTCTAAAAGCGCACCAGTTATGGTGTCAATGCTGGTGAATCCAGACAAATTGCAGGCTAGTAATAGCGATCGCGAACTGTCAAAATTAAAAACAAGTTTATTAGCTAACACTGGCATCGATTACAAACAAGATGTTCAACCTTGGTTAGGCAACGAAATAACACTTGCTGTCACCAGCTTAGATATTGATCGCGATGCCGCAAACGGACGGCAACCAGGGTATCTAATGGCACTTGCAAGCAAGAAACCAGAAAATAGCCGCGAGTTTGTCGAGTTATTGTTTTCCAAGCGGGCTTTAGCTGGAGAAAACTTAGTTGTCGAAGACTACCAAGGTGTCAAGCTGATTTCTGACACTTCCCCATCAGAAAAAGGTTTGCTTGTAGGTGCATCTGTAGGCGATTTTGTTTTATTTGCCAACGATCCGAAAGTGCTGCGAGATGCAATTAATAACGTCCAAGCACCCGACCTCAATTTGACAAATTCTGCCCAATATCAAAAAGCGCTGAAACAACTGCCGAAAAATGCTTTAGCTGCGACTTTCCTTAATCTTCCTGCTGTAGCCGAATGGCAAAATTTAAAACTAGAGGAAGCAACTTATGACAGCCAAATAGTTTCCTTAGCGATAAACCCGAAAGGACTGCTGGCAGAAACCAGCTTACTAACATCATTGGCGACATCGCCGCCATCTTCACAACTTTCGCAACCTGTGGGAGCATTAAATTATATTCCGGAAACAGCGGGTTTAGCAATCTCCGGCGTTGATTTGAGCAATTTGGATAACAGCGATTTAGCTAAACTTTGGAAACAAGTAACAACGGCAATATCTGGTTCGCAGAAAGATGTTACATCCAGCTTGGCGCAACCTTTAGCGGATGTGCAAAAAGGCTGGGGTATCGATTTGCAAAAAGATATTTTCAGTTGGGTGAAAGGGGAATACGCTATAGCTTTGTTACCTCGCGAACAGCAAATTAATCCTGATTGGGTTTTTGTGGTGGAAAAATCCGAAGGTGTTCTTGAAGCGATTTCTCGATTGGATGCGATCGCTTCATCCCAAGGATTAAACGTTAACTCTCTCACCTTAGACAATCAAAAAGTTTTTGCTTGGACAAAGTTAACAACCGTGACGAATAACCTAGATAGCGGTTCTGAATCGATTAACCTCAAAGCAAAAGTGCAGGGGGTGCATACAAACTTAGGAAATTACGAAATTTTTACTTCCTCAATTGATGTAATCAATCAAGTCCTGAAAGTCAAAGATAATTCCTTAGTGAAAAATCGCAATTTCCAAGATAGTATCGCTGCGATTCCCCAACCAAATCAAGGCTATCTTTACCTTGATTGGGCAAAGAGTCACGAAATTGTCGAACGTCAAATACCGATTCTCAAGCTAGTGGAAGTAGTCGCTAAACCGTTTCTCGACAAAGTGCGATCGCTCATAGTTAGTAGTTACGGTAGCGACACCGGATTGCTCAAAGGTGGTGTCTTCTTCCAACTTCATCACTCGTGATGTAGACGGCACTGGGCATGGAGACAAGGAGACAAGGAGAACAATTCTTTCCCCCCTCTCCCCATCCCCCCACCTCCCCATCTCCCCCTCTCCCCACCTCCCCATCTCCCCATCCCAAGAACTCTGCTTAACAAAAACCTCTATTGTGGCACATATTAAAATGGCACACATAGAAAAATATACCTGTTTATTGTTTATAGAATAGGTATATAAAAAAACTATAAAGACCCTGTTGGAGGGCTAATATGAAATATTTTCGCCCCCGACTTCAGTTCCGAAGCGGCTTGATTTTAGGTGTGTTAAGTGCTATTACTGCTAGCCCTGTAATGGCAGATACGTCAAATTTTGGCAAGTTAAGTTTGGCACCAGGGTTTGCACCAGCACAGGCAACAGTAGAAGGGTATACTGGCGGTTCTTATTCATTGTCTGCGATTAGTAACCGCGATCGCGACAGAAATGCTTGTATTGGTTTTGCCGATCCGAAACCAGATCATGTGATGGTTTTGGAGAAAGACTTTTCCCAGTTGAATATACGAGTAAATAGTGGTGGTAAAGACACCACTTTACTCATCCAAGGACCAGACGACGAAAGTATTCGTTGCGGAGATGACACTGGTAAAAGAAAAGATGCCAGCATTCAAGGTAGTGACTGGAAAGCTGGAACTTATAAGATTTGGGTAGGTACATTTAATTCAAAAGACAAGGGCAACTACACCCTGACAGTGCAGCAACCATAAACTGGGTAATGGGTAATGGGTAATGGTGAGCCAGCGCGGTCTTGGGGAGCCACCTCCGTGCGCGGGTTCCCCGCGTTGAGGAGAGTGGCGTGGTCTCCCCCATGAGCGACTGGCGTGCATAGAGAAGGGGGGAATGGGGAATAGGAAAGAGGAAAAGCCCAATGCCCAATTCCCAATTCCCAATTCCCAATTCCCAATTCCCAATTCCCAATTACTAATGCCCTAAATAAGAGCGATCGCACTTGGAAGGATAAAATAGACAAGTAGCTCGTTTTGCCTTCCGAGGGTACTATAAAAGTGCTATCTACACTGCGTACAGACTTTCGCATCATTTTTGAACGTGATCCAGCCGCTCGTAACTGGTTGGAAGTATTATTTTGCTACCCAGGTTTGCAAGCTTTGCTATTCCATCGGCTGGCTCACCGACTGCATATAATCGCTATTCCCTTTTTTCCCCGGCTGATTTCCCACATTGCTAGGTTTTTGACTGGAATTGAAATCCACCCAGGCGCAACTATTGGCAAAGGTGTATTTATTGACCACGGTATGGGCGTGGTAATTGGTGAAACAACGATTATCGGCGACTATGCCCTTATTTATCAAGGTGTCACCCTTGGCGGTACTGGTAAACAAAGCGGCAAGCGCCATCCAAATTTAGGCGAAAATGTCGTTGTTGGTGCCGGCTCGAAGGTACTGGGTAATATTCAAATTGGTAACAACGTCCGCATTGGCGCAGGCTCAGTTGTTCTACGAGATGTCCCTTCTGATTGTACTGTGGTCGGCGTACCCGGTCGCATTATTTATCGTTCTGGAGTCAAAGTTTCTCCTTTAGAACATAACAATTTACCTGATTGTGAAGCCGAAGTAATTCGCGCCTTAGTTGACCGCATAGAGTCGTTAGAGCAACAAATACAACAACTTCAGCAGCAATCTTCTGCAAAAACTCCTGTTATGGTAGGTAACGTTGCCACTGTACGTGAAGAACCAGAAAATAAATTACGCTGCAACCTAAGAGATAAAGCTATTCAGCAGTTTCTCGATGGTGCGGGGATTTGAGGAAGATGGGGCATTGGGCAATGGGGAATGGGCATTGGGAATTAAAGAAGCGGCTGTAAGTGATGCGCGTTCTAATACGATTCTTTCCATGCCCGATGACGGCAGGTGCTTCAACGGAGGGAACCTCCCTTCGGGTGACGCTCCTGCGTCGCTAACGCTTCGCTAACGCCAGAGCCGGCACGAGGGAAACCAGGAGCGCAGCGCTGGTCTCACCGCAACGCACTGCCTCCCCGATGCCTAGGGTGTTGACTCTAAGGGTTTTAAGGTGGTAAATTTTCATGACCAGCCGATTAGCAAGATTGTTTCGCAATGGTCGAGACAATTGGAAAGACAGAGCTTTGGAAAAACAGAAAAAACTTAGAGCATTAGAAATAAAAGTGAGAGATTTATCAGCCTCACGAGACTATTGGAAAAGCACAGCAAAAATTGCTGACGAAAAGCTACTCAAACAGGTATGACTAGGAGCCTTATTTCCCGGTAATTTACCGATAATTCCGGCAATATCTTGTAGCTAAAGAGTGATTAAACCTCTAGCCACCCTCTCTAATAAATCTGATATCCCAGAGCAATTATGCAATGCAGCTTTCTCCTCCCACCATTGTTTAGAACTAGGTGTTAACGATGCATCTAGCTTTACTCACATCTTGCACCTGTACGAGTAAACCGCGAATAAGCAAAACTACAGCACAAAAATGTAACACTAGATAAATAACCAGTTTATGTAAGTTTTTG
>NZ_JBPAOH010000148.1:0-20107 GCF_050875635.1 Tolypothrix sp. VBCCA 56010 | reverse complement strand
TATACCATCCGCGACCATTACGGGTAGGGATTGGGGAGTGGGGAGGGGGGGGGAGGGGGGGAGGGGGGGATCGGGAGAAAGAATTGTCTCCAAGGAGTCTCCAAGGAGTCCCCCTTGTCCCCTTGTCACGCCACTTTGCTCAACGGAGGGAACCTCCGCACGCAAGTGGCTCCCCTTGTCCCCTTGTCCCCTAATCGCTAGTCCCCAGTTCCTAGTCCCCAATCCCCCTTTCTGCAAAGCCTCGATCGCCGCTGCTTTTTTGCTGGGAGGGACACCTGCCATAACATTCTCGCTATCTAGTCCTAATTGCTTGGCTATAGCACTAGCTGCCTCTAATCTATCGCCACTCAGCAGCATTACCCGCAAACCCATCAAGCGTAATTTGTCAACCGCTGCTTTAGCGTCTGGTCTGAGGGTATCTTGAACGGCGATTAACCCGGTTAAAATGCCTTCTACGGCGACGTAAACGACTGTTTTACCATTTGCTGCCAATTTTTCCGCCATCTGGCGTGCAGTTTCATTAATAGAAATTCCGTGCCAGCTTAACCAGTCGCTATTACCTAAAATCACACTTGTATTTTCTACTACAGCAGACACGCCAAGCCCAGGTTCGGTATGAAAATCCTTAGCATCTGGGATTAATAATTGTTGCTGCTGCGCTTCTTGCTGAATCGCTTTTGCTAAGGGATGGCAAGTACCGCTTTCTACTGCTGCTGCTAGCTGTATTAGCGAGTAGGGAGTGGGGGAAGTAGGGGAGTGGGGGAAGCGTGATGTGGGGGGAGAAATTACTTCCTTATCTGCCTCATCCGCCACTTGAATTACAAGGCAGTCGGTTACAGTAGGATTACCAGTAGTGAGAGTGCCTGTTTTATCAAATACTATCGTATCTAGCTGGTGTACTCGTTCTAAAACGTCGCCACCTTTAATTAACAAACCTCGTTCCGCACCGATGCCAGTGCCTACGAGAATAGCTGTAGGTGTGGCAAGTCCTAAAGCACAAGGGCAAGCGACTACCATCACAGCGATCGCTAACTTTAAACTCAACAATAGCCCAGACATAGCTGGGGCAGGATAACTTTGTCCGTGGTGAGACATCTCCATTACACCTGACATGTTGACATTTTGCCAAATATGTGTACCGAAAAAGTACCAAAAGACAAATGTCAAGACAGCGGCTGTCAACACACCGTAGGTAAAATAACCAGCGACTGTATCTGCTAATTTTTGTACTGGTGCTTTACGAGTTTGTGCGTCTTCTACCAAAGCAACAATTTGAGCTAAAGTTGTATCATTTCCAGTACGTGTGGCTTGAATAGCGATCGCTCCTGACTGATTTAAGGTTCCGGCTGTCACCACATCTCCCGCTTGCTTAATCACGGGTACAGCTTCCCCAGTCAGCATCGACTCATCTACCGTTGTTTGCCCGATTACCACTTTGCCATCAACGGGAATTTTATCACCTGGCAGTACTTGCAACCATTCTCCCACACGCACTTGCTCTGCGGGAATTTCGACAGGCGAACTGTTGCCGGCTTTTTCTGGGTTGGCAATTAATCGCGCTACTTGGGGCTGAAGTGCTAGCAATTGCCTAAATGCAGCAGCAGCGCGACCTCTAGCATATCTTTCTAATGTTCGCCCCAACAGAATAAAGCCGATCATCATCACTGGCTCATCAAAAAAGCAATCCCAACCCATTTGGGGGAACAGCAGCGCCACCAAACTAGCAGTATAAGCCGTAAGGGTTCCCAATCCCACTAAAGTGTTCATATTGGGTGCATTTCGCCGCCAACCCCGCCAGCCATCTACTAAAATCGGGCGTCCGGGAATTAGTAATGACACTGTTGCTAGTCCACAGTGAAGCCAGATGTTATCTAGTGGCTGCATTGAGCCAGTCATATGACCAAAATGCCCAATTCCTGATAATATCAGCAATATTATAGCGATCGCTAATTGCTTGAGTGAAGAACGCATTTCTCGGCGTTGTCGTTTCGCCGATTCGTCATCTTGTTTATCGCCTGGTATTTTATCTTTATCGCCAGTTTGCCTGGGTTGAGTTGGAAATCCAGCATCAGTCAATCGCTTCGCTAGTGCATCTGGTTCTACCGCACCAGCTTCAGACTCTACAACTGCTACTTCTGTCGCTAGATTCACACAGGCACTTTTGACTCCTGGATGTTCAATTAACTGTCGTTCTACCGCTTTCACACACCCAGCACACTTCATCCCCGCAACATCTAAAGTGATTTTCTCTGTTGTCAGGGTTGGTTCTGCTGGGAGTTGAGTTTTTGGGACAAGTTGCATGGAAAGTGTGGATTTGCTACGAAACTTCAACGCCTTTCTAAAGCGCCTCTATTTCGAGGGTAGGCGAAATCCAGAACACTGAAAGCAAAATGATTAACTTTTGTAAGAATTAGCTTTGTCTTGGGTACGACTCCAGCGCAGATAAGTAATGTAGATTAGAGCGATCGCCTGTAATGGCATCAAGGCAACTTGGCTTTTCCAAAAAGAGTTGATTTCTAAATTAGACATAGCGCTGAAATACCCGAAGCCAAACAGCAAGAAAATTAGCAAGATCAGCTTTTTATTTTTAAGCATGAACATATCAGATGTTTTTGTAAAATAGAATAAACTCAATTTGTATTTGCTCATCAAAGCAGTTGACCCAAAGGTGAGTTAATAAAATTTACGTACAACTCGCCAGTCTGTGATGAGTCATATAGGCGAAGGGCATGGTAGCTTAACACTACAAATAGTCCTAGCACTTGTAACTTTCTCAATTTTAGTAACCGACAATAAAATACTGTGATGCGGTGTCTGGTTAGTAGTTCTAAAGCGATGTGAACTGCTGCGAGCAAAAAAACAGCAAATAAAATCGGTCCAAATAAGTGTTGTCTTACAGCTTCGGTCAAATCTCCTCGTGCGATCGCCATGAAAGAGCGAGTCATACCACAAGTAGGACAAAGAATACCAGTCCAGTGTCGCACTGGGCACACGAGGAAAGATATTTTATAACCTTGGTTGTAGAAATACGTACCAATTAGCGGAGCACAAGAAAATCCTAATATGCTCCAACGCATCAGTTTACCGTGGTATGACAGAGGATAGCGAGATAATTCAAACACCAACGTACTCAAAAATAAAACGGCAAGTAAAGCTTAGAGCCACCCCTTTTTATTAAGGATGTAAGTACTGATAAATTCTTCATCAGACTTGCTTAAGTACATGATTCCTTCTACCAAGCCGATTACACCCATAACTGCGCCACC
The DNA here is from genome assembly GCF_050875635.1 of Tolypothrix sp. VBCCA 56010. NCBI lineage: Bacteria > Bacillati > Cyanobacteriota > Cyanophyceae > Nostocales > Tolypothrichaceae > Tolypothrix > Tolypothrix sp. VBCCA 56010. The sequence continues at coordinate 16,841 of NZ_JBPAOH010000148.1, read as the reverse complement.
CAAGCCACATGTTAACAGAGTAACAAGCAGCATAATAATGCCTTCGGTGCTGTAACCAAGAATAAATTTATGAACGCCAAGAGCACCTAGAAGGATAGCGCAGATGCCAGCGGAAACTTTTTTGCTAGCATCAGGGTTGTTAATATTTGCCATTTGGATGCAACTCCTACATTAAAGATAATGCATCGATATTAACGTTTGAATTATCACGTTGTATCCGTATATTTACTAAAAGAATAACTTTTAAAGATTTTGCCTTTGGAAATTGAGCTGGCATTATCTACCCAGTAGCACTATCTAATTTGAAACCAATAATTTCTAAAACCAGCCTTGCTTATTGAGAAAGTAAATGTTAATAAACTCTTCATGGTTTTTGTTCAAATAAATCATGCCTTCGATTAAACCTACAAGTTGCATAACTAACAAGCTAAAGCCATAGGTGAAATAACCGCCAACTACGGAAACAAACAGCATAATTAAGGCTGCTCGAGTGTACCCTAGAATAAATTTATGAACGCCAAAACCACCGAAAAGAATGCCACAGTAACCAGCTATAAGTTGTTTGTTGGCGTAACTGGGATTGAGATTTGCCATATTAATGTTGCTCCTTTATGGATGTATAAAAGTTCGGGATTTTTTTGTAATTAAAAATTGCGATACGCAGCGTGCCACGATTGCATAAGCAACGCTGTCAGCATGAGAGGAGAGGTTTTTTAGCTTGGTCTAAAACCATTCCTATGATTGAATGAGTATTCGTAACTTTGAGGTGAGATAAAATCCCAGCACAGCAGCTTTAGGCTCATGTGACGCAATAATCGTCAACAACTGCTCTGCTATATGACTTTCTACAGGTAAAGCCTATCTTTTCCGGATTTTTTTCAGTTTATTGTTGCAACAAGTAGAACCCTGTTATAAACGCTTAGTTAAAGCATTTATAACAGTGTCCTTTTGTGGTAAGAATAATCTTCCCTTACCTATATGCGAAACTAGAGCGTAGGAATGAATCTGCTTTGCAGCCGATTTTTACGCTTTCTCCTCCAAACAAGGATTTGCAACTAAATAATCTCAGCACCAATTGGCTTGAGAATGTAATTTATGTCCCAAAATTAACTTCAATTGCCGCGTTGATATTTAATCCTACATAGGTATTTTGTTAGCTTTGTAGGGGAGCCAGTGCGTTGCGGTGAGTCCACTCGGCGGTGTCGGTTTCCGTCCCGTCGAAGTGGCGAACCCGTTCGCGGAGCGTCTCCGTTCGCGCAGCGTCTCCGATAGGAGAAGGAGAAGGGAGGTTTCCTCCGTTATAGCAACTGGCGTTGTGTTATGCCTACGGCATAACGCACCATCCTTTGATTTTCGGTGCGTGATTGACGTTCCGTCCATAACGCACCCTACCAGATTCAAGCCTGAATTCTTCTTCAAATCTCAACTTTGGCTTCAATTGCCAGATTGAGATTTAATCCTACATAGGTATTTTGTTAGCTATTTAACAGACTTGTTTCTGTTATTTTTGCCCACAGCAGATTGCTGTCAAGCTAGCTTTTATTGACGTTTAACTAGGAATTCTAACCGGTAAATACTAGTTACTAGAGATGAAAGCATAAAATAGAGATTTTGTCAACCGGATAAGTAAATTGCTATTTATTACTGCCAAGTAAAAATAAGCTGAGTAATGTACCACTATTCCAAAGACTGTGGAGGAGCATGGGAGCGAGGAGGTTGCGCGATCGCGTGTAAACGACTCCTAAAACGACTCCTAAAGCAGACAGGGGAAGAATTTCCGATAAGCTGAGGTGAGCGATCGCAAATAACAAAGCACTAACAAAAATTGCTCCCCACACAGAAAAGTAACGAGTGAGCGAGGGCAACAAAAAGCCGCGAAACAAAAGTTCTTCAAATAAAGGTGCTGCGATCGCTGCCGTAAAGAAAAATATGCTCAGTGCGGTACTATCTTGGCTTTCTAATGCCAGTTGCAACAAGGGATTACTACCACCTTGTCCTTGCCATAGTTGTTGATTAATCAAAGACACGATCACCACTATCGGCAAAGCCGCACAATAACCACCGAATCCCCATAAAAACCACTTGTCTAGCACTCGAAAGCGAAACCAGTCCGACTCTAGCGGCAAAAAGCGCTTGAGCGAAAAATACATCACCGATAACGCACCCAATGCTAATAGGAAGTAACTAACTAAAACATAAACAGCCTGAATTCTTACATTACCCACAGGACGCGGAATCGGGATCAGCGAAAACAAAAGAGGTACTACAATTTGTCCCAACAAGAAAAAGCCGACAACGAAGACCTGCAAAATTGTTTCCACATCCCAAGGGGTTGTCCAAGAGCGATCGCCATTTTGAGCTAATAAAGCGGCTTTTCCCTTTATCAAACGCTGACCAATTAAAAAAATCAGCAGTCCCATACCGATCAAAGCTGTTAAAGTGGGGATCGTGCCGATGATCGCTAATTTCACCAAAGCTTGAGAAGCCGCTGCTTGTTTTGCAGCTTTGAGCGCTGAAAGTGCTTCTTGACGTTGCTGGAGTTGATAAAGCTGAACCAGAGCAGTAGAACTAAACCAACCTTCTAAATTTTCTTGAATGAGTTGTTGAGCATTTGGTAACAAACGCGGGGGATCGCTCCACAGCCCACTCAACACAGCAGCAGTTTCCTTCAATTTCAAATCGGTGTTTGATTGAGGCAATTGTGCCCAAGTTTTTTGAGCTGTCTGTGACTGTTGTTGCTGTGCTTGTAAAATTCCCAGTCGCAAGTCTAATTCGGCAATCAATTTTTGCAGTTGATTCAGCGACTGCTGCAATTGTTTTTGCTGTACTTCGCGGGAGGTGTTAGTAACGGGGGGGATTTCTGGTTGAGGTTTAGGGGTGGTAGGAGTGGTAATCGGTTGAGATTGCAGCTTTGCTAATTGGTTTTTGGTTTTTTCCAAATTAGTTTCAGCGGCTTCGCGCACATCTTGATACTGCTTTGTTGCCGCTTCTAGAGGTTTCTCACCCAATATTGCTTCACGCGCTGGCTTCAAATTGCCGCTATTATTTTTTGGTGGTTCCCATTCAGCAGCTTGCAATGCAATATTTGTTTGGTATAGTTCCAGACGACTTTGGAACTGAGGTTCTTTCCAACTGTTAAATAAAGAGAAACCAGCTGTGGCGATCGCCACCAGCGTCAACACCATTAAAATTAATCGCTTAATTGTCATCTCTCCCCCCTTAATTAACCACTGCCCGTGCGCGTCCCTCTTGGAAATTATCGCACTCGTGAGTGGATGGTGGATAGATTTCACCAGAAAATAGGGATTAGGGCGTGTTTTCGCTCTCCAAAAAGCATCGACATCTTAGAAACTGGGGAATAAAAAGAAAACACACTTTTTACATTTGTTTACATAACAGGATCTACATAAGTGTACATTTCGCCTTGCCAGTTACGCAATTTGGCTGTGCCGTTTGAGTAAGCCAGCAGAGTATCGGCTTGAATTGGCACTTTACCACCACCGCCTGGGGCATCGATAACGTAGGTTGGCACGGCGTAACCAGTGGTATGACCGCGCAGTTTAGATATCAAATCTATACCTGTTTGCACACTCGTGCGTAGATGTGAAGTGCCGACCACCGGATCGCACTGGTATAAGTAGTAAGGTCGCACGCGCAGCTTGAGCAGATTATGAAACAGCTGCTTAAGCGTTTGTTCGCAATCATTCACATTCTTCAGCAGCACAGTTTGGCTTCCCAGCGGAATGCCACCATCGGCTAATAAATCACAAGCTTGTGCTACCTCAGGAGTAAGTTCGCGTACGTGACAAAAGTGCAAGGACAGCCACACACGATGCTTGCGTAGCACAGCAACAAGTTCTGGCGTAATTCTATAAGGCAAGAAACATGGTACGCGGGAGCCAATCCGCACAAACTCAATGTGGGGAATGGCACGCAGTCGCCCAAGCAATTTGTCCAAAGGTTCATCAGCCATCAGCAGCGGATCGCCACCGGAAATAAGCACATCGCGTACCTCTGTGTGTTCTTCCAGGTAGGCGATGATGGCATCCAACCGCCGCGTTACTGGATACATCTCACCTTGGCTGACCAAACGCGATCGCGTGCAGTAACGACAATAGGCAGCGCAAGAGTCTAAAGCAAGCAGCAACACGCGGTCGGGGTAACGGTGTACCAATCCAGACACCGGGCTGTCGTGGTCTTCACCGCATGGATCTACCATGTCAGCGGCATCGACCACGAGTTATTCTGACCGTGGTATCACTTGTAACCGCAATGGGCAAAGCGGATCTTTCGGGTTAAGCAGTGATGCAAAGTAAGGTGTTACGGCTACGGCAAACTTCTCTGGTGCGATCGCAAGCTCCCCACTCTTCCAAGACATCACCCCAATTCCGGTAAAAGCAAGTATCACTGCTAGTACCGCCCTAATGGATAGGCGCTTGCGAAACAGTAGCTCAAACACGGTTACAAAGACCATGTTGAGACCGAAGATAAATGAAGCTTGGTTTGCACAGACAGTTTCCAATCCAATCGTTGCAGCAGCAAATATCTCGAAAAGTAACACTCCGAGAATTACCCCGTCACGTACTAAGCTTACATTCAGGTTACGAACAAACGGGTTGACATACTCCCCCGTTTTGTAAACGGGGGATTGTAAGGTCAAACAGCAATTGCAGGCACTGCCCGACTTACATCGCCTAACTCAACAGTCGATGCCCCGACTGCTTGAATATTCTTAGCGGCGTTTTCATCACGTCCATTAATTGACTCCTCCGTTAGCCACGGTAGAAAAGCTAACTGCTGCCAAAGCACCAGCAGCTAAAGTTTGATTACCAAGCAAGCCCATCATCACCCCATCCAATAAGGGAATGCCCGCTTCCAATATTTGAGTAATGACCAGAGGAACTGCCAATTGCAGGGTGGCTTGGACTTCTAATAGAAGTTCTGGCTTAAATTCTTTTGAAGTTAACTTTATTCCGTAATAATAATTAAGGGTAGTCATAAAAAAGTTACATTACTTTATATTAACCTACATTCCGCACCTTGAATCACATCAACAATTACTGTCTTTGAGAAAAACAAGCGATCGCAACCAGCGTCAACGAAAACGAACTTGTGTTGTGAACTAACGAACTTGTGTTGTGAACCAACGAACTTGTATTGTGAACAAACAGACTTGTATTGTGAACCAACAGACTTGTATTGTGAACTAATATAAACGACCACACGCTTGACACCCTGGTCGATGAACTGCGTCGCCGAGTTTTAAAATCTTTCCGGCTTCGGATGCAGGGATTCGAGTATTCGCAGTCAATCGGAAAAAGTGATTAAACTGAGATAAATTCGCCCATTCAGGTAAATTTTCTTTGCGTTTTTCGACAAAAATTTTCTGAAAGTTCGGGTAAGCTTGCCCAGTAAATGTATCTCGTGTTGGAACCGGACAACGCTGACAAGGATTAGTGCCCTCAAATAGCACATCTCCAATGCGAAAGGATAAAATATCACCTTTTTCGGCAAATAGTTGGTCTTCCCAAAATGGGGGTACATCGTCAATTTCCAGATTTGCACGGAAGCGGCAGCGTATTTGCTCCAGACTGAGATCGCCAAACCAGGAAGCGACTTCTGTTAGAGTTGCGGTACTGACTATTGTGGGTCCAGATGATTTTAAGTCGTCTGGAAAGCCTGTAAACAAATTTTCTTGCAATTTGACTTTAAAGCCAAAAAAGTTACTAAACCAATGTTCTAGAGGCTTGCGCTCCTCATATAGATGAAAAACTTGTTGGGGTGTATCTGGAAGTTGTAGCGAGACGGTTTTATTTTGCAAGTCGAATTGCGATCGCACTAAATGTATTTTCGCAGTACGTTTAGCGTTCACAATTTTTCCTTTTTCGTCAGCGATCGCAAACGAGCGATCGTGCTGTAACGCACCACCAGGAAGAATTGTTGCTTGATTGACTGCAACGCCATCAAGTGACTTAATCGGGTAGATGATTATCTTGGCTAATTTTGGCACGATATTACGGGGACTGGGGACTGGGGACTGGGGACTTTCTTCAAGGAAAAGGGGAAATTACCAAATTACGGGGAATGGGGAATGGGGAATGGGGAATGGGGAATGGGGAATGGGGAATGGGGAAAAGCCCATTGCCCAATGCCCTATGCCCTATGCCCTATGCCCAATTACCAATTCCCAATTCCCATTGCCCATTGCCCTCTATCCCCAAGTGGCAACTGACCACTAAGATGGACTATAGCCAGTTTTTGAGGAGTTTGGTTATGACCGCAGCAGCAGACCCGGTGAAGTTGATGAAGCAAGAAGTTGGCAAAGCTGCCGCCAACTTAGTAAAATCAGGTTCGATTGTGGGGTTGGGTACAGGGTCAACCACAGCGTATACGATACAATTTTTAGGCGATCGCCTCAAGTCTGGTGAACTCAAAGATATTGTTGGTGTGCCTACATCGTTTCAATCAGAAGTGTTGGCAAAGCAATACGGTGTCCCTCTCACCACTTTAGATGCGATTGACCACATCGATATCGCCATTGACGGCGCTGATGAAGTTGATCCGCAAAAGAATTTGATTAAAGGTGGTGGCGCGGCACATACCCGCGAAAAAGTAGTAGACTACTTAGCAAATCAGTTTATCGTCGTTGTCGATAGTGGTAAGTTAGTCGAGCGATTGGGTTCTAGTTTCCCCGTGCCTGTTGAAGTCATACCGATGGCAATTACTCCGGTTATTAATGCAATTAAAAAACTCGGTGGTAAACCAGAACTTCGGATGGGTGTAAAAAAAGCTGGACCAGTAATCACCGATCAAGGCAATATGGTAGTTGATGTCAGATTTGACAATATCAACGATCCGGTTAACCTGGAAAAAACACTAAATAACATTCCTGGCGTATTAGAAAATGGCATCTTTGTCAACTGTGCAGATTTAGTTTTAATTGGCGAAGTCAAAGATGGTCAACCCTTAGTCAGACAAATTTAGTAAGTGGTTAGTTGTTAGTTGATAGTTGATAGTTGTTGGTTGTTGGGTGTTAGTTGTTAGTTAATAGTTGATAGTTGATAGTTGTTGGTTGTTGGGTGTTAGTTGATAGTTGGTAGTTGTTGGTTGTTGGTTGTTGGTTGTTAGTTGTTAGTTGTTGGGTAGAGCGTTGTCAAAAAGTATTCCTACCCATTACCCATTACCCATTACCCATTACCCACTATCCACTATCCACTATCCCCTAACTACTTCTTATTTTTGACATCTAAATGCCATAATTTTTCTAAAGTTGCTATTTGTTTGTGTAGAAGAGCAACACGATATCCTTTATAAGCTTTCACGCCTATAAACAGCATAATGGGAAACATAATAATCAAAGCTGCCATAACATTGTTAACAGAAGCGTGTGCGTCATGGGAGCGTAAATCAACGCTGTTATTTGTTGTTTGAGTAGTTGAATATTGCTGCATTAGTTCCTCCGTATAATTATTTTGTAGTTTTATTAATAAGACTTCGACTTATACACTGACAAAAGTTTTATTGTGTGAATTAAGTAATAACTTAATTTACTGAAAGTTAGTTAAGTTTGGATAGCTTTGCTTCTCCTTCTATATTTTTAATGGTGTGATAAAAATCAAGTTATGCACTTTTGGGATAGAAATTAGAAAAAAAGTTAACTTTTTCACAGACTGAACATGATGTGTAAGCATTTAGCTAACGATATAAGGTTGAGTGCCGTTAATTCACACAAGCATTTGTCGATCAAGTGTGTCGCATCTATTGACTTCACATTTAATCGTTTATGTTTCTGATTTTTGAGGTTATTTTTTATATTTCGTAAAAATTGCTTTGGTGTACTACATAATTTGTCCTAGTATATAAGGTTTAGGAAAGCTTTTGTAGTAAGCATGTAGTTTAATTAATTTGTAATTAAGATTAATTATCTGCGTGCATCTGTGGTTATAAATACTTATTAAGGGGATTTTTGTCATCATAGGAATAAAGGTAGTATCGAAAATTCCAAAATCCAAAATTCACAGATGCTATATAGACGATTTGGACGTACAGAATTACAAATGCCGGTTTTTTCCTGCGGTGGTATGAGATATCAATATAAATGGCAGGATGTTCCGCAGTCGGAAATTCCACGTAACATTCAAGAAAATCTAGAAGCTACTATTCGACGTTCTCTAGAAGTAGGCATTAATCACATTGAAACTGCTCGTGGTTATGGTACTTCTGAGGTACAGTTGGGAAAAATATTGCCGAAATTTCCCCGCGCTAAGTTGATTGTTCAAACTAAAGTTAATCCTGAAGCAGATGCAAAAGAATTTGAACGCAATCTTCAAAAGTCGCTGCAAAATCTCCAACTGGATTATATAGATTTGCTGGGGTTACACGGTATCAATAATCGAGAAACGCTAAATTACTGTATTCGTCCCGGTGGCTGTTTGGATGTAGCGAGAAAGCTGCAAGCGCAAGGAAAAGTTAGATTTATCGGCTTTTCGACACATGGATCGACAGATATTATTATCGAGGCAATTAATACCAATCAATTTGATTATGTTAATTTGCATTGGTACTATATTAATCAAAATAATTGGGCGGCAATTGAGGCGGCAACTCGCTATGATATGGGGGTATTTATTATTAGTCCATCAGATAAAGGCGGAAGGTTATACGACCCGTCACAAAAGTTAGTAAATCTTTGTGCGCCATTGAGTCCGATGGTGTTTAATGATTTATTTTGTCTAAGTCATCCCCAAGTGCATACTTTAAGTTTGGGAGCGTCAAAACCGCAAGATTTTGATGAGCACTTGAAGACTTTAGAATTGCTGGATAATGCATCAGAAATTTTACCATTGATTTTGGCTTCTTTGGAAGAAGAAGCGATCGCTTCTTTGGGAGAAGACTGGGTGAAAACCTGGAATGTGAATTTGCCCACTTATAAAGAAACACCAGGAAACGTAAATATTCCGGTGATTTTGTGGTTGAGGAATTTAGCGATCGCCTACGATATGACGGAATATGCGAAAATGCGCTACAACTTGCTTGGTAATGGTGGTGACTGGTTTCCCGGTAACAAAGCAGACCAAGTAGACAAACTCAACTTGCAGCAATGTCTTATCCGCAGTCCCCACGCAGACAAAATTCCCCACTTGCTTGCACAAGCGCATCAAATGTTGGGAGGGGAAGCGGTTAAACGGTTGTCTCAAGAATAGGGCAATGGGCATTGGGCAATGGGGAGGCAGTGCGGTCTTGGGGTCTCCCCAAGTGGAGCATCTGCCGTCAATGGGCAATGGGGAAAGAGAAAAGAATTATTACCAATGACCACTTGTACGATACCCCATGCCCTATGCCCCATGCCCCATGCCCCATGCCCTATGCCCCATGCCCCATGCACGATGCCCCATGCCCGATGCCCTAATTTTCGTTTGTCGAATCAGCCAATTTATCCGCTGCTGGCACGACTAAAACTTTATCAACACGGTTGCCGTCCATATCCATCACCTCAAAACGCATACCCTGCCATTGAAAATTATCCGCAGCTGCGGGGATACGTCCTAAATGGGTGATCACAAAACCACCTAATGTTTGATAGCTACCGCGTTCGTCAAATTTTAACTCTTCCATCTCGAAAAGTTCTAAAAACTCATCTATAGGCAACATTCCATCCAATAACCAGGAACCATCTTCGCGTTGTACTGCTTGGGGATTTTCCTGATCGTCAGCAGAAGCAACATCACCAACTATTTCGCTCATAATATCGTTGAGTGTTACTAATCCCTGAATTACACCGTATTCATCAACTACCAAAGCCATGTGAGTTATTGTTTCTTTGAATAACTCCAAAACTTTTAAACCACGGGTGCTTTCTGGCACAAATACGGGCTGTCGCAATCCCACAGTTAAATCTAATTCTTGATTGGAGAAACTTCGAGCCAATAAGTCTGTGACGGGAATAACACCGAGTACATTGTCAAGTCCCCCCTGACAAACTGGATATCGGGAATAACCACTATCTACAATCTTTTGGCGGTTTTCTTCTGCCGAGTCTTCTAAGTCCAGCCAGACAATATCCGGACGGGGTGTCATAAAAGAACTGACGGGGCGATCGCCTAAGCGAAATACTCGCTCCACCATATCTTGTTCGGCTTCTTCAAAGGTTCCCTCTTCCGTCCCTTGCTCGATCAAGACTCTAATTTCTTCTTCTGTAACTTGTGGCTCTGTAGACGGTCTGACACCCAATAACCGCAATACTGTATCCGTAGAAGCACTTAGCAAATAAACCACAGGTGAGCCTATTTTAGCTAGTAATTGCATAGGTAAAGCAACTACACTGGCAATTGGTTCTGGGGAATTTAATGCCAGCCGCTTAGGTACTAATTCGCCAATAATCAGTGTAAGATAAGTAATAATTAAAATTGCTATGCCTTTCGCCAAGTGTTCCTTATACTGTCCAGGCAAAGCGATAAAACCTAAGATGGGTATTATTCTTTTAGCGATCGTCTCTTCACCGTAAGCACCGGATAAAATACTCAGGAGTGTGATCACCACCTGGACGATCGCTAAAAACTGATTTGGGGAAGATGCTAGTTCCAAAGCAGCACGGGCTTTGAGATCGCCTCGTTCCGCAAGCTGCTGCAACCGCACCTTGCGTGCTGAGACAACCGCCAACTCCGACATGACAAATAGACCGTTGGCGAAGATTAGTAAGAAAATAATTAGAATTTCTATAGTTGGAGACATTCCTTGAATTGCCGATTTATTGGCTAACTGCGCTCTTACTTCTATTAGTATCTAGTATCGAAGGTGTTCCAATAATAAAAGAATCGATCGAGCAGAAAAACTATTTATTAGTGATTGCGGGTAGAACACTGTTCGTATCTTAGCGATTAGTCAATGGTTATTGTACTAGGGACTAATGATTCTCTAGCAAGAGTACTATCCCTCTTGACACTTTTAAAATAGTTGAGTTAGGCGCTGTACGCCTGCATCAAGTGCAACGACTTCCATCTATAGTAGAACTTATGGCATTTTCTTCGATTGTGCGTGCGTTAGGGCGATCGCCTCTGACCAGTGAACTGATTTCTAAGTTAAATCGACAAAATAATTTACGCTTAAGTGGCATTTCCCGCTTACCTAAAGGCTTTATCACTTCAGCGTTAGCCCAAACTAATAAACAAAATTTGTTAGTGGTGTGTGCCACTCTGGAAGAAGCTGGACGCGCTTATGCACAGTTAGAGGCTATGGGATGGCAAACGGTACATTTTTACCCTACCTCTGAAGCGTCCCCTTACGAACCCTTTGACCCGGAAACCGAAATGACTTGGGGACAAATGCAGGTTTTGGCGGATTTGGTGAAATTAAGGAGAGGGGGAGAGGGAGAGAGGGAGAATTTTTCCCCATCCCCCACTTCCCCCCTTCGGGTTCGCCAGTCGCCTCAACGCGGGGAACCCGCGCACGGCGCTGGACTCACCATCCCCTCCTCCTCTAGGGTGGCGATTGTAGCGACAGAAAGGGCGTTGCAACTCCATTTACCACCCCCAGCAGCTTTTAAACCTTTCTGTCTTACTCTCAAGCGGGGGATGGAATTTGATTCCAGTAGCTTTAGTGAAAAATTAGCTACTTTGGGATACGAGCGAGTGCCGATGGTAGAAATGGAAGGTCAGTGGAGTCGGCGTGGCGATATTGTTGATGTGTTTCCAGTTTCTTCGGAATTGCCAGTAAGATTGGAATGGTTTGGCGACGAAATTGAGCAAATACGCGAATTCGACCCTTCAACTCAACGTTCTGCCCTTGACAAAATTGACCAGTTGATTCTCACTCCTACTAGCTTTGCTCCGATTGTGATTCAGCAGCTAAATAACGACAAGCTAGAACAAGTTAAAACTTATTTTTCTTCTGAAGATAAAGAACGGTTTGACGTAAGTGAGCAGATTGAAGGTAGTCGGCGCTTTTTGGGTTTAGCTTTTGATAAACCTGCTTCTTTGCTAGATTATCTTCCAGAAAATACTTTGATTGCGATTGATGAGCCAGAACAGTGTCATGCTCATAGCGATCGCTGGGTAGAAAATGCTGAAGAACAATGGGAAATGGGCAATGGGCAATGGGGAGGCAGTGCGGTCTTGGGGTCTCCCCAAGTGGAGCATCTGCCGTCAATGGGCAATGGGGAAGAATCTACCCCCACTCCCGTACAGACGTTCCGTTGGAACGTCTCTACCCCTACATTACCTAAGATTCATCGTTCATTTGATGATTCTCTGGCAGATGCGGCAAAATTTAAAATATTATACTTATCGGAACTGGTAGAAGAAAATAGCGGTATTAATCTTGCTAGTAGAGCTGTTCCCGTTACACCGCATCAATTTGCCAAACTTGCAGAAACTCTCCGACATGAACGCGATCGCAATTTCTCTGTTTGGTTGATTTCCGCTCAACCAAGTCGTTCTGTGTCTCTTTTGCAAGAACACGATTGTCCGGCACAATTTATTCCTAATCCCCGCGATTATCAAGCGATCGACAAGCTACAAATTAATCACACACCTGTCGCTTTAAAATATTCTGGTTTGGCAGAGTTGGAAGGCTTTATTCTGCCGACATTCCGGATGGTTGTTGTCACTGACCGGGAATTTTTTGGACAGCATTCTTTAGCTACTCCCAGTTATATCCGCAAGCGTCGCAAAGCTGCTTCTAAGCAAGTTGACCCTCAAAAGCTGCGTCCGGGTGATTATGTAGTTCACAGAAATCATGGTGTGGGTAAATTTGTCAAGCTAGAAAGTTTGACGATTAATAACGAAACTCGTGATTATCTAGTGGTGCAGTATGCTGATGGGTTGTTAAGAGTTGCTGCGGATCAAGTTGGTGCTTTATCTCGGTTACGCAGTAGTGGGGAGAAAGCACCAGAACTCAACAAGATGACTGGGAAAGCTTGGGAAAATACCAAGAATAAAGTTCGCAAAGCCATCAGAAAATTGGCAGTGGATTTGTTGAAGTTGTATGCAGCGCGATCGCAACAACATGGTTTCACTTATCCACCGGATATGCCTTGGCAAGAGGAGTTAGAAGAATCTTTTCCTTACCAACCGACAACGGATCAGCTAAAAGCGGTGCAAGATGTAAAACGAGACATGGAAAGCGATCGCCCGATGGATCGCTTGGTTTGTGGTGATGTCGGTTTTGGCAAAACTGAAGTAGCAATTCGCGCTGTTTTTAAAGCTGTCACCGCCGGTAAGCAAGTCGCACTCCTCGCACCGACAACTATTTTGACTCAGCAACACTACCACACTTTGAAGGAACGTTTTGCCCCCTATCCGGTGAATGTTGGCTTACTCAACCGTTTCCGCAGTGCTGAAGAACGTCGGGAAATTCAAAAGCGATTGGCGACGGGTGAATTAGATGTAGTTGTTGGCACACACCAACTTCTAGGTAAAGGTGTGTCATTCCGAGATTTAGGACTTTTGGTGGTGGATGAAGAACAGCGATTTGGGGTAAATCAGAAGGAGAAAATTAAAAGCCTCAAAACTCAAGTTGATGTGCTGACTCTTTCTGCTACTCCGATTCCCCGTACTTTGTATATGTCCTTGTCGGGAATTCGGGAAATGAGTTTAATTACTACACCACCTCCATCAAGACGCCCAATTCAAACTCATCTTTCACCGCTAAATCCAGAAAGTGTCCGCACAGCTATACGTCAAGAATTAGACAGAGGCGGGCAGATTTTTTATGTAGTTCCACGGGTAGAGGGAATTGAAGAAACGGCATCGAAGTTGCGAGAAATGATACCAGGGGCAAGATTGGCGATCGCTCACGGTCAAATGGATGAAAGCGAGTTAGAATCAACGATGCTCACTTTCGGCAATGGCGATGCTGATATCCTGCTTTGCACAACAATTATTGAATCTGGTTTGGACATTCCGCGAGTTAACACGATCTTAATTGAAGATGCTCATCGCTTTGGTTTAGCGCAATTATACCAGTTGCGGGGACGGGTGGGACGTGCGGGAATACAAGCTCATGCCTGGTTATTTTACCCGAAGCAGCGAGCATTATCTGATGCTGCCCGCCAGCGTTTGCGAGCGATTCAGGAATTCACTCAATTGGGTTCTGGCTATCAATTAGCGATGCGAGATATGGAAATTAGAGGTGTAGGTAACTTGCTAGGTGCAGAACAATCCGGTCAAATGGAAGTGATCGGCTTTGATTTGTATATGGAAATGCTCGAAGAGGCAATTCGAGAAATTCGCGGACAGGAAATTCCCAAAGTTGATGATACTCAGATTGACCTGAATTTGACAGCATTTATTCCCGCCGATTATATCCCGGATTTGGATCAAAAGATGAGCGCTTACCGTGCGGTAGCAGCAGCGAAAGGTAAACAAGAATTATCAATGATTGCTGCCGAGTGGAGCGATCGCTTTGGCACAATTCCCAAGCCAGCAAATCAACTTTTGCGAGTGATGGAATTGAAACAGCTGGCAAAGAATCTCGGATTTAGCCGCATTAAACCCGAAGCTAAACAGCATATCGTTTTAGAAACGCCGATGGAAGAACCTGCGTGGAATTTGTTAGCAGCGAATTTATCAGAGTCAATGCGATCGCGCTTTGTTTTCTCACCCGGTAAAGTCACCGTGCGGGGTTTAGCAGTCCTCAAAGCCGATCAACAGTTGCAAAATCTCATCGATGCTTTAGGGAAAATGCAAGGTGCGCTTCCCGAAGCAGCTTAGATAAAAAACCCTAAAACCCTGTAGAGACGTTCCACACGCCCACGTCTCTACAATATGTGTGATAAACCTGTCATGATATAAGTCTTAAATTTCTTCAGTTGTATCAAATTTATGGTTTTTTCATCCTTCATCCTTTTTTAGTCACCTAAATCTAAGACAATAAAAATTACCAACAAATTTAATTTACGCACTCTATAAACTGTTATGACTATTGATCGTCGCCATTTCTTGTTTTTACTTGGAGCTACTGCCGGTGCTTTTGCCTTAGATAGTTGCGCTTCGGCAGAAAAAGCTCCTACTGTTAGCCAAACTAGTCCACCAACCAATACTGGGGGAACTAACCAAACACAAGGCACATACTCAGTTCCTCCGTTACCTTATGCCTACGATGCACTAGAACCACACATCGATCAAGCAACGATGCAGTTTCACCACGATAAACACCATGTAGGTTATGTGAAAAATCTGAATGCAGCGTTAGATAAACACCCAGAACTTAAAAGCAAAACTCTTGAACAAATGTTACGCAACCTCAACAGCGTGCCGACAGATATTCGCAAAATGGTACGCAACAATGGTGGTGGACATGTGAACCACACAATGTATTGGAAAATTATGAAACCGCAAGGTGGTGGAGAACCAACAGGAGCGATCGCAGGAGCTATTAATCAAAGTTTCGGTAGTTTCGCTGCTTTCAAAAAGCAATTCAACGAAGCTGGTGCTAATCGTTTTGGTAGCGGTTGGGTTTGGCTTGTCCGCAACAAAAATGGCAAGCTGGAGGTGATGAATACACCTAATCAAGACAATCCCCTCATTCAAGGCAAATATCCAATTATGGGTAATGATGTCTGGGAACATGCGTATTACCTTAAGTACCAAAACCGCCGCGCCGACTACTTAGAGGCTTGGTGGAACGTCTTAAATTGGGACGAGATTAATAGACGCTTTGCCGCAGCGAGTAAAACCGCATAGGGGAGAGGGGGGGATGGGAGACAAGGAGACAGGCAGACAAGGGGACAAGGTGACAAGGTGACAAGGTGACAAGGTGACAAGGAGAATAATTATTCTTTCTCCCCATCCCCCCCTCTCCCCCTCTCCCCCTCCCCCCCTCCCTCTAAAGCGGCTTTTGAGTCGGTACACCAACAGCGCGGGGAAATTTAGCTGGCGTATTACTCACCTTCCGCAAGTACAAGCAGTGACGAATGCTATTACTTAAGGGAGTTGTAAATTTTTCAATTAATTCAATAACGCCACCTAGCTGCTTAACAGCATTCTCCAAAGCTGTTGTTTCGTCTTCTGTCCAATTACCCCGGTAAATTACCGCTAAACCTTTGTTTTTCAACAATGGTAAAGTATATTCCGCACAAGCAGATCCTGTGCCTACAGCGCGGATTAAGGCTAGATCGTAACGTTCTCGATGCTGGGGTTGTTGACCTATTTCTTCAGCTCTGCCAACAAGAGTTTTAACATTGCTTAAAGCAAGTTCGCTTAATATCTTTTCAATAAAAGTAATTTTTTTTCGAGTTGAATCTAAAAGAGTAATTTGACTTTTAGCGATCGCACATGCGACAGGAATACCCGGAAAACCCGCACCTGTACCAATATCAATAAAAGCGGGAGAAGCAGAGGAAACAGAAAAGTCTATTTCACCTGATAATAGTGGGGCAATTCCGCGTAACGAATCCCAAAGATGTTTTTCCCAAAATTCTTCCGGGTCGATGATGCGAGTTAAATTAAACTGGCGGTTCCCTTCGAGAATTAATTCATAAAGTTGCTGGAATTGCTTTTGCTGTTGGGTAGTAGGTTGCCAATTGAGAGTTTGCTGCCAAATGTCTACCATAGATGGCAGTAAGGGAGTTGTGAAGTTAGTCATTGTTATTAATAACGCATTAACTACCACAAGCTTATTTCAGCGCTAAAGCGCTGACTACGAAATCATACTAAAAAGCGCCCCCCGAAATTTGGAGGGCGCTTTTTAATTTGTAGAGACGTTCCACCGGAACGTCTCTAGGCTTAAAGATTAACCGTTAATAGCAGGTGCAGTCAATGCTACAGGTGCTACGTCTAATGCAGCCAAATCTAGAGGGAAGTTGTGAGCGTTGCGCTCGTGCATTACTTCCATACCCAGGTTAG
>NZ_JBPAOH010000147.1:0-20158 GCF_050875635.1 Tolypothrix sp. VBCCA 56010 | reverse complement strand
TATCAACAAAAATCCAATCCCACCCAAAAAGCCGCCTTCTTTACGCCAAGCAGTACGAATGATTGCAATATTAGGTGGCTTTTTAGGTCGAAAGGGTGATGGATAACCTGGTGTTAAGACTATTTGGCGAGGATTACAGCGATTACACGATATCGCTGCAACCTGGAAACTACTCCACCAGAATTGTCAAATATGTATTTAGCGATCGCCGATCAAATTAACCTTATTCACATTCTCCTCCTTTTGTCAACTATCTACATATTGCATTGTTCCATAATCCTTTTCCTGACTTATTTACAGCAATGTTAAGAAACATGTGACTAATACATAGGTAAGGGAAGAGGGGGGGAGGGGGAGATGGGGAGATGGGGAGAGAGGGGGAGAGGGGGGAGACAAGGGAGATGGGGGTTACAAAAAATCAGACAAAATTGGACAGCCTTCAAACGAGGGTATCGTTGGGTATCGCGGATCTGTGAAGTACCTACATCAACTGCAAGCAGTATGATGTAGGCTTCGGGTAAACTCCCGAATTTCCTTGAGGGTACTCATAGAACCCGAAGATCCTATTATCAATTTCCCCCTCCGGCTTTTTATAGTTGGAAAAACTCCCAATCCAACTCGTTTTATGTTGGCAGCCGCATTGATATCGCGGTTTATAATGCCAACATTACACGCTTTACAATCATGAATCCTATCTGATAATTCTTTCGGTACATAGGCATCACAATTGCAACAAATTTGGCTCGTGTAGTTTGGCTTTACCTTGATAACCTGTCCACCAGTTTTCTCGACTATGTAAGACAGAATATCAACAAACTGACCGAACCCCGCATCCAAGAAACTTTTGTTTAAACCACTTTTTTGGGCTTGACCATTTGGTAGAAACCTACTGTTTTCATCTTGTTTAGCTTTGTTTCGTTTAGTGAGATTCTTTAACTCTAGGTCTTCTACGAAAAAAACTTCTTTACCAGTTCTTGTTAACTGATGACTTGTTCTGAAGTGATGGTCTTTACGAGAGCGTGCTATTTTCTGATGTAACTTAGCTTCCTTTCGTGCTAGCTTACGTCTTTTAGCAGATCCCTTTTTCTTAGTAGACTTATTTTTAGATATTTTTGCTAGTTTCTCTTGATTTTTACGGAATGCTTTTACAGAAGGTAACAATGAACCGCAAGAAGTAGCAATAAAAATGTCTCCATCTAGAACCGCATCTAAACCACTGGAATTCTTAACAGTTGGAACAATTTCTCTTGATAGAACATCGGGTACTGATTTGTCTTCTAAAGATAGCGTTATGTACCAACCATCTGCTTTCTTGGAAACTATACAAGTTTTAACTTTGAAGCCGGATGGTAACGGACGGTGAAGGATTATTTCTATTTCACCTATCTTAGGAAGTTTAATAAAGTTACCTTTAATCCAACTATCCAAAGCTTGAGGGTAAGTAAATGATTTGAAACTCGATTCTGATTTGAATCTGGGTTTACCACTACGTTTACCGTTTTTATCTCCTTTTATGTAACGGTCAAAAGCTAAGTGAACTCTTTTAACAGTATCCTGTAAAACTTGAGAGTATACATCACTAAGGTCTAGTAACTCTCCAGACCACTCAATTAGTATTAAGTCTTCTTTAAGAAAGGGTAGTAAATCTTGATGAGTATTGTAGTTAGGATTAACTCTAAGTTCTGGGAGTGGACAAGAGATGATTGAACAGCTATCTACTAAGCAACGATTGTTTCCCCACCAATCCAATTTATCTCCTAACATTCTATTAGAAAGATACTGGCATAACCTTCTAACATGATTTAATCTTTGCTTTTGCTCAGTGTTAGGCTTTATCCTGTACTGATAGCTTACTCTCATCCTTGTCTCACCTCCTTGGTTTTTGTTCGTTACAAATATGCTAGCATATCGAGGAACTAACGAGGAAACAAAATGAAGGATAAATATATTAGAGTTAGAACTTCTGAACGAAGATTGAATAAACTACGCTTATATGCTTCCCTAACAGAAAAGACTATGACTCAAGTAATTGATGAGTTAATCGATTCATTGAGAATTCCCGAAGTTGGTAATTCCTCAAGCACCCCTGTCACTAAATGACCACAGGTCATTATCGTTTAGGGGTACTTTCGTCATTACCCGGTCATTCATCCCGGCACTGATTCCTAAGAAGGAATACAGTGCGGGACTTCTGCCCGAAATAGTTAAAACAAGGCTGGACAATGCCTGTCCACTTTTAGCGTTGGGGAGACAAGGAAGACGAAAAGACAAACTCCCCCTTGTCCCCCCTGTCCCCTTGTCCCCTTGTCCCCTTGTCCCCCCTGTCCCCTTGTCTCCTTCTCTCCTTGTCTCTATATTCTCCAGAAACAGATAGGATCAATAAAGTCAAAATCCATTTTTTATTTGAATCCACTGGGGAGAACACTGTATGAATCTGGTTGTACTCCAGAACTGGCTGGACAATGCCTCCTTTGCCGTTTTATTTCTCACAATGCTGGTTTATTGGGCTGGGGCAGCTTTTGGGAATCTGTCCGCAATTGCCGCTTTGGGGACAGCTGGTATGGCGATCGCTAATTTGTGTATAGCCACGCTACTAGGAGCGCGATGGATCGAAGCTGGTTATTTTCCTCTGAGCAATCTTTATGAATCGTTATTTTTCTTAACTTGGGGAATTACTACCGTCCATTTAATTGCGGAAAATACTAGCCGCAGCCGCTTGGTAGGGGTTTTTACAGCACCTGTGGCGATGTGCATCAGCGCTTTTGCTACCCTGACACTGCCTTCAACAATGCAATCAGCCGAACCGTTAGTGCCTGCACTGAAATCTAATTGGCTGATGATGCACGTTAGTGTGATGATGTTAAGTTATGCGGCTTTGATGGTAGGTTCGCTGTTAGCGATCGCCTTTCTTTTCGTTACTGGCGGTCAAAATATTCAACTACAAGGTAGTTCTGTCGGTACTGGTGGTTATCGCAGCAACGGCTACCGCTTGCATAAAGCTGGTGAACTAGTTTCTGTACCAACTCCTGCTGCGGAAAATAATGGTTTTGCTCGTAATGAGCGTAATACCAACGGCAACGGCAAAACAGCAGTTTTGGATACAGTACTCGCAACACCAATCCAAAATTCTGAAGAAACCCTAACACCCCAGCACCTCAGCCTTGCCGAAACCTTAGATAATGTCAGTTATCGCATCATTGGGTTAGGATTTCCCCTGCTAACAATTGGCATTATTGCTGGTGGAGTTTGGGCAAATGAAGCTTGGGGTACTTATTGGAGTTGGGACCCGAAAGAAACTTGGGCGCTAATTACTTGGTTAGTGTTTGCGGCATATCTTCACTCTAGAATTACTCGTGGTTGGCAAGGGCGTCGTCCGGCAATTTTAGCAGCTACTGGCTTTGTTGTTGTTTGGATTTGTTATTTGGGTGTGAATCTTTTGGGTAAGGGTTTGCATTCTTACGGTTGGTTTTTTTAGGAATGTTATTGTTTTCCCCCTCTTTTGTGAGAGGGGAAATTTTTAACGTAGACGCAAAGCGGCTTGCCGCAGGCTACCGCAGAGAACGCGGAGGACGCGGAGGAAGAGAAGAGAGAGGGAATTTGGGAGTTGTTTTTGGGATTAAGCGTTATCTCTTGGGAATTATAGATTTAGTTCCAGGAGATTGTTATGGTAAATGGATTTGAAGCGCTGAGTCAGGATGATGTTGTGTCTATATATCCTGAAGTTTTTCAGCAATTAAATGTATCAAACACATTTAAAGCAGTTCACCTGCTGGAAAGTATTAAGGTATATATTGGCTCTAAGACAATAGAAGCATCATTATCAGTAAACCGCGAAAATTTCAGAATGCCCTCAGACTGGAAGTCTGGGGCATTGCGCGTACACAGCTTACCTGCGTGTGCCAAATGCTTTTTTATGTATAGCAGTTTTTATCAAAGTCTTTTAATTGGCGTTCTTCTTTGCGCCTCTGCGCCTCTGCGTGAGACATAATATCCATACACGAAGTCTATAATCTAAAAATTACTCTAACTTAGTCCTTGTCATGCGGACTTCGTTTTTGTAGCCGCGATTTTAATCGTCGGGTATTAATAAATAATGAGCCGTTCTTTTTGGACTCCTCTACACGCAAAAATACATCGCACGATCCGATCGCGTCATCTATTTGAACGCAACCAACGTCTATTAGTTGCGGTTTCCGGTGGGCAAGATTCTCTGTGTTTAATCAAATTACTGTTAGATTTACAACCAAAATGGGGATGGCATTTAGGTATCGCTCACTGCGATCATTGCTGGCGTGCTGACTCGCAAGCTAATGCACAGCATGTAAAAAATTTAGCCGAAAGTTGGGAAATATCCTTTTACTTAGAAACCGCTAACGAACCGTTAAATAGTGAAGCGGCTGCACGAAATTGGCGGTATCAAGCTTTGAATACGATCGCACTTGAACATAATTACAACTATATTGTTACAGGTCACACAGCAAGCGATCGCGCTGAAACTCTTCTTTACAACTTAATGCGTGGTACTGGTGCTGATGGTTTGCAAGCTTTAACTTGGCAACGCTTATTAACCGATAACATTATCTTAGTGCGTCCACTTTTAGAAATCACTCGCGCCCAAACGAAAGATTTTTGTACAGACTTTCAACTACCAATTTGGGAAGATTCCACTAATGAAGATTTGAAGTACACCCGTAACCGCATCCGCCTAGAATTATTACCATATTTGCAAGAAAATTTCAACCCCCAAGTTGAATCAGCTTTAGCTCAAACCGCCGAACTTCTGCAAGCCGAAGTGGAATATTTAGAACAAGCAGCGGATCGCTTACGGGAAGAGGCGATGAGAGGAGGAGTAGAGGAGTGGGAGAGTGGAGGAGTGGGGGAGGTAAGTAAAGAATTATTATTGTCTTCTCCTTTCGCCCTAAAACTGAATCGTCGCATTTTGCAGAAAGCACCATTGGCGTTGCAACGTCGCGTCATGCGTTACTGTTTACAACAGATACTTCCATGTGCCCCTAGTTTTGAGCAAATCGAAAAACTAACAGCTTTAATTACAGCACCAAACCGATCGCAAACCGATCCATTTCCTGGGGGTGCGATCGCCAAAGTAGAAAACGATTGGATTTATGTTAGTTGTTAGTTGTTGGTTGTTAGTTGTTAGTTGTTAGTTGTTAGTTGTTGGTTGTTAGTTGTTAGTTGTTGGTTGTTAGTTGTTATTTGTTAGTTGTTAGTTGTTGATTAATAGTCAACAGTCAACAGTTATCGACTATCGACTATCCACTATCTACTATCTACTATCCACGCTCCTCCTAACTCCTAACCCCTAACTTTTAAGAGGCTAACAATTCTGGTTGAATCAAACTTAAAATAGTTTGACGCATCTGGGTAATAGTCTGAAGTTGATAATCACCAGTTTCCTGTACTGTAGCCAAAGATTCAGCTATGCCTTGCAGCTTGTGGCGTAAACCGTCCAAGGAATCCTGAATTGGTTGTAGCGTTTCTTGATAAACATTAACTTTAGCCCAATATTCAGCAGTGGCTATTCGCAACAGTTGCAAATTTTCTTCCAACACTTTTAGTTCTTGGTGCTTTTCTTCTTGCTCTTGGATTTGATTATTGAGCGTTTTATCGGCTAGCTCAATTTGAGAACGTATCTCTTCAATCTCACGTTCTAAGTTTTCTAGTTCCTCGGACTGTTGTTGTTGCTGCGCTTCGATTTGCCGCAAAATTGGTACTAAATCTATTTTTTGATCGTCTTCATTGGCAGATTGTCCTTGTCGGCGATGCAATACCGCTTGGTGTTGTTTAAAAGACTCTTGCCGAAGAAGCAAACTGCGGCGTTGTCCTACCAATGTTTCATTCAACATTTGGTATAAGTCTTTTTCATCTGCCAATTCCATTTCTAAGTTGATATGGTCATTGTCAGATGCTTGATTTAACTTACTTTGCAGTTCGTCTATAATGTCTTGTTTGAATTTCAGTTCAACTTCTTGCTCGTGGACAAAGCTAGAGTCAATTTGCAACTTTTCGTGCAAGTCCTGAACTGTTTGTTGCAGCTCTTGTAGAGGCATTTTTTCCAAAGCTTCGACATTAACTTGCTCGCCAAGAACTACATCGCCAGAAATAGCCACCAAAAATTGAATTTGCTGGTGTAAATCTTCTTGGTGTTGTAACTGCTGTTTAAGCATTCGAGCGCATTCTTGTTTACTAGCAAGAGATGCTGTATTCATTTTCAAATCTGCTGTTTGCTGCAAGACAGCATTTTGGGCTTGTTGCCATTCATAAGCGCGATCGCACTTTGTTTGCTCTAGCTGGTCAAGTTCCTCTTGCTGTTGAGTAGCCGCAGTTCTGAGAGATTCTAATTGTTGCCAGTGTGGATTAAGAGTAGCTTGCTGGCTTTCCACCATTTCTAAGGCAAAATTAAGATGCTCGCGCACTGTTAGGTTTGGATCGACTTGACTCGAAAGGCGATCGAGCAACTCGCTCAACACCCGGCTTTGCTCCTCATCCAAAACATTTGGTTGCTGGAATTCTGCTTGATGTTCCTCCAAACGGCGTTGCTCACCGCGCAAATGCTCCCAAGCACCTTCTAGTTCTTGGCGATTGCGTTCAAATTCTTGTCGCAACCGTTCTATTTCCTGCTTTGATGTATCAACTTCTTGCTTTTCGGCTTCCAGACGTTGAAAATCATCATCCATTTGTTGCAGTTGTTCCGCACGCGCTTCCATTTCCATTTCGCGGCGATTTAACTCTTGTGCTTGAAATGTCAGTGACTCTTTCCACTGGTCAATTTCTTCTTCTTTAAGCTTAAATTTTTCTACTTGACGAGAAAAATTCTGCAAAATATTAACTAGCGGACGCCCTGCTTCTTGAATTCTCTGCACTTGACGCTGAGGATTCAATTCAACCAGTACTAGTGCGCCGTCGTTTAATTTGCTTGCGTCTTCAGCCGCGATCGCTTCTTCTGAAACATTACTCCAATTTTGGTCTGTCCGTTGACAAGCCAGTAATTTCAGTTCTGTTTTAGAACCACCACCGAGTAAGCCGCCTTTTTGTTTTTGTACTTCTGCTAAATACAGCACACCGCTATTCCTTTTGATGCACTTAACGCCCTGTATTGGGCTATACGTTAAATAATTGCGTAAATTTGTCTTACTTCACCTATATAGGAAAATAAGACAAACAAAACTATTTATAGACGCGAGATTTCGTCTTGATATTTATAAAACCAACTTGTCGCGTCTTTACATTTTGTACTGATAGCAGTTGTGATGACTACCGTGTTATCACTAGCATTGTAAAAGTATATTAAACAAAGTTAAGGTTTTCAGTTAGGTATCGTTTTCTAATGTGTTCTTTCTATACATGAAGCCGAGTGCGATGTCTTTTGACAAAAAGTCAGTACGTCTTTGCCCAAAAACCAAAATTCATGAAAATTTCTCGACCCAGATTAATGTAATGCCCGTCTAAATGCTGTATTAGGACAACACAGCCCAAAAGTGCTTCTATTTCGGTGTCTGTTTTAGGAATGAGGGCAAAAATAATTGTGTATGCACATTATACAGTAGGGGTAATTCATGAATTACCCCTACTTACGACTTACTATTGCGTAAGTCCTGTGTTTGAAACATTGAAAAAAAGGGCAAAATTAACATTGAATGTAAATAAAATGACTTGGAGCGCTTTTTAGCTAAATGTACGGAAATTTAAATGAAATTGATATTCGTAGTATTCTCCAATTGATTGAGTTGGGGCAGCGAACAGGGCAATTATTTGTAGAAGCCCGTAGTCACAATAGCAACAAACTTAGTGTAGATGAAGTAATTAGACAGCGTTCTTGGTCTGAGTTTAAACAACAGTCTTGGTACGTATTTTTTCTCAACGGTCAAATTATTTATTGCCAAGATAGCGACAGCAGTTTGACAAGAATTGCCGATTACTTGCGTCATTACCGAGTTCAGACACGACTTGACAAAGTACAACTTGCTTACCTAGAAACACTAAATGCTCCAGAGTACGGCTATCTTTGGACGCTTTTAGAGCGGAATATTATTCAACCAAAAGTGGCGCAAACTATTATCCACCGTTTGGTGCATGAGACTTTGTTTGATTTGTTGAGTTTACATCAAGGTAGCTTCATTTTCGATTTGGGTTCGGCATTTGCCCCGCAATTAACTACCTTAGAGATTGCTCCGCTTGTCACCAAAATTATGAAGCAGGTGCAAGAGTGGAAGTTGCTTTATCCGCATATTCAATCTCCCGATCAATTTCCGGTGCTTGCTGATATAACTGAACTACGCTCCTCACTGCCAGCAGCAACGGTGAATAAGTTACAGCAGTGGGTCGATGGTAAAACATCTTTGCGTCAATTGGCTCGGTATCTGAATCGAGACGTTTTGACAGTTGCTAAAGCAATATATCCATACGTGCAACAAGGTTGCGTGCATATAGTATATTCAAGTACATCTACCGAACAAATACAACAGAGTCAACAAGAGTTATTACAAAAGGCACGCATAGTCTGTATTGACGATACGGCTACGATTTGTGAAACTGTAGAGTCTATTTTGAAACCACTTGGTTATGAAGCGATCGCCTTCACCAATCCCCTAGAAGCGATTAGCCGCATTTTTCAAATCAAGCCAAATCTAATTTTATGCGATATAACCATGCCAGAGTTGGATGGTTACGAAATTTGTGGAATGCTGCGACATTCAACAGCATTTCGGCTCGTGCCGATTATCATGCTAAGTAGTAAAAATGCATTTATCGATCGCGTTAGGGCTAGGATGGTCGGGGCATGTGATTATTTAACAAAACCATTTACAGACACAGAATTGCTGATGCTTGTAGAAAAATATCTCAACTATAGTGTTGTTTGGCGACACAACCAAAACCTAAGACTTGTTGATCCCATCCGAGATCGAGTAAAAGATAATATCACAGAATCAGCTTGAATGGGGAATGGGGAATGGGGAGATGGGGAGAGGGGGGGATGGGGAGAGGGGGGGATGGGGAGAAAGAACAATTACCCCTTCGGGGTTCGCGGCTGTGCTTCAAGTCTTTTGACCGAACGCACTGGCTCACCAATTACCAATTACCTATTCGCTTTTTCCCAATGCCCAATGCCCAATTACCAATTACCAACAACTAACAACTAACAACCAACAATTCTCAGTTAAATTAGTGATAAATAGAATAAATTTATACACGAAATGCTTGCGGGTAAGTCAGGGAATGCTCCAGATAGGGAAACGTCTACATCAGGAGGTAAATTAGGCATTTATGAGTACAGTTCTGATTGTGGAAGACAGTGTGGCACAAAGGGAGATGATTACAGACCTCCTAAAAGCCAGTGGCTTAACAGTCACCCATGCCAGTGACGGATTAGAAGCGTTAGAAGCAATTCAAACCACAGCTTTCGATCTAGTGGTATTAGATATTGTCATGCCCAGGATGAATGGCTACGAAGTTTGTCGTCGGCTAAAGTCAGATCCAAAAACACAAAATGTCCCTGTAGTCATGTGTTCTTCCAAAGGTGAAGAATTTGATCGCTACTGGGGGATGAAACAAGGCGCCGATGCCTACATAGCTAAACCGTTTCAGCCAACCGAGTTGGTAGGAACAGTCAAACAACTGCTGCGAGGATAAGGATGGAAAAAACATGGTTAAGTTACCGGACTTTTTAGGAGGCAGCGGTCAAGACCACTTCCGTCCTGAATTTCAAGTAGAAAGTCCTGAAGGTGAGTTACATTTACGGTTTTACATTCCCTCGCATCAGGAGTTTGCACTACCAGCCACAGGCATCCGCGAGGTAATTGAACTAAGTCCCGATAGAATTACTCCAATTCCTAATGCTTCTCCTTTACTTTTGGGTACTCTAAATCTACGAGGTCGAGTAATTTGGGTGACTGATTTGGGTCAATTTTTAGGAGAAGTAACTCCGTTAAATACCGACAAAGCAGAAATTCCGGTGATTGCTATAGAAGAGCAAGACACAATAGTAGGTTTAGCAGTAGAACAAATTGGTGGCATGGACTGGCTTGACGTGCAGCATCTAGTCGCACCAAATAACGTGCCAGATGCTATGGCTCCCTTTTTGCGGGGAGAGTGGTTATTAGATGCTCAAAAAAATCAGTGTCTGCGACTGTTAGATCAAATGGCTATTTTGCGGAGTGCGCGGTGGGCAGGATGAAATTGTGAGGCAGGAAATGGAAGCAAATATAGACGAATACTTAGAAATTTATAAACAAGCTTGTACGGCATACGCGCAACAAAACTATGAAGTTGCCGCCACTTTAGTTGACTCTGTGGTGCAAAATTTACCCGATGACGCTAACTGCCATTTGTTGCGGGGTCACGTTTACTATGTTTTGCAACAATACGATGTGGCATCATCAGAATACCAAAAAGTTTTGCAGTTGAGTGACGATGAAGAAATTATTAGTTTTGCTCGTAATGGTCTTGAAAATGTCAATCAATACCTACAGCAAGAACAAATCGCCGAGGTAGATAATGAGCCTCTGAATTCTAGCGAGCCTGAGGCTATGATGGACGCAGGGAATGAAGATAAACTATTTGATTTAAGTTCTTATAGTGAGCATCCGCAAGCTGTGGACGTAATCGAAGAACTATCTTTCAGCAGCCCATTTGAAATGCCCACAGATAGTACTGTATTTGGTACGTCACTAGAATCTTCGGATAGCGCTGACAGTAATCCTTTTGCCTTGAATGCAGAATCACAATTAGATTCAAGTAATTGGGAGGAACAATCAAAGTTAGATTTGCCAGCTTTCTGGCAAGAAGATATCTCCCAAGCTAGTGAAGATTCTACTGAAAAAAATTACCCAATTAACAGCAAGAACAGTAGCGGGTCGCCTTTTGAAGAGTTTGTACCATCAACAGGCAATAGCTTAGAAAAACCTGCTGATTTTTTGATTGTTGAAAGTTCCCAAGGATTAATCAGTGAAGAGTTTAAGTCTCAACTAAATAATGTTGAAGATGAAACTTTATTCTTGAGCGAAGTATCCAGCAAAAATGGGTCTAAACCAACAAATAATTCGGGATACAGCAGTCAAGAAAATAATTTGAAAAGTTCATCATTAAATGGGAATTTTGCTTTTGAGGAATCTGAGGATTTAGACTCAACTGACAAAAAGCAAAACGCATTAGAGGATGACGATAGTTTTGACTTTGAAGCTTTTGAGTCTGCCTTTGGCTCAGATGCGTTAACAGATGAGGAAGATACAAACAGTATAATTAGTGGAAATACTTCCAAAAGCAATAACATCGAGTTTTTAGACGATTTTGATGCCTTTGACGATTTAGGAAACATTCCTGGTTTTGATATCACAGGAGGAAATTCTAGTTTCGGCGATGTGTCAATACCTTCTGGTTCATTGGATACCAGTAGTAAAATAGGCAAAAAAGTTTCGCAAGTTCCGCCAACTGCCCAAACAAGCGATCTCCTGTCGGAGACCGGAGGCGATCGCGATTCGGAACTCTTCAGTATGA
Organism: Tolypothrix sp. VBCCA 56010; assembly: GCF_050875635.1. Classification (NCBI taxonomy): domain Bacteria; kingdom Bacillati; phylum Cyanobacteriota; class Cyanophyceae; order Nostocales; family Tolypothrichaceae; genus Tolypothrix; species Tolypothrix sp. VBCCA 56010. Next base: position 8,647 of record NZ_JBPAOH010000147.1, on the reverse strand, counting down.
CTGGTTCGCAAGAAGCAGTCCCCGTCTTTACCCAAACGGATGTCTCGAAAGTAGAACCTGTTGTTAATGTCGAGCAAGGCTTATTAGCACCATTAGAAAATGCTCCCCTGGAACAAAAACAATGGATTATCGCTGGAACTGTCGGTATTGTTTCGGCTGTAGTCGTAGCTGTAGTTAGTTTCGGTGCGGCTAATTTGTCAGCCCCGCAACAACGCGAAGGAGTACGAAATACAGGCTGGGCAATGGCTCTAGCTGCCGGACTTGCTAGTTTTGGTACAGCCAGCTTTATGGGAAATCTCACACTCAAACAAATTCGCCGCACAACTAACGATCTGCAAACTCAGTTTGATGCGGTGCGTCAAGGAAATCTCAACGCTCAAGCCACGGTATACTCAGAAGATCAATTAGGACAATTAGCCGCTGGCTTCAACGAAATGGCTAAGGTAATTTTCACCACCACAAATGAAGCTCAACGCAAAGCTGATGAACAAGAGGAGGCAAAAGAAAATCTCCAACGCCAAGTAATTCGGCTGTTGGACGATGTGGAAGGAGCTGCCAGGGGAGATTTGACGGTGCAAGCTGAGGTGACGGCTGACGTCTTGGGAGCAGTTGCGGACGCTTTTAACTTAACAATTCAAAATTTGCGGGATATCGTCCAACAGGTGAAAGTAGCAGCGCGAGAAGTGACAAAAGGAGCTACCAATTCAGAAACTTTTGCTAGAGCATTATCTAGTGATGCCTTGCGACAAGCAGAAGAGTTGGCAGTAACTTTAAATTCCGTGCAGGTGATGACAGATTCGATTCAGCGGGTAGCGGAAGCTGCGCGAGAAGCCGAAACTGTCACTCGTGAAGCTAGCGCTTTTGCCCTTAAAGGTGGGGAAGCGGTAGAAAACACCGTAGCGGGGATTTTGGAAATTCGCGAAACTGTAGCAGAAACTACCCGAAAAGTCAAGCGATTGGCGGAATCTTCCCAAGAAATTTCTAAAATTGTGGCGTTGATTTCGCAAATTGCTTCTAGAACGAATCTGTTAGCGCTGAATGCTAGTATTGAAGCAGCGCGAGCCGGAGAAGCTGGAAGAGGATTTGCGATTGTTGCTGATGAAGTGCGTCAGCTTGCAGATAGATCGGCTAAATCTTTGAAAGAAATTGAAGAAATTGTCCGGCAAATTCAGAGCGAAACAAGTTCTGTAATGACGGCAATGGAAGAAGGCACACAACAGGTTATTCAAGGTACAAAATTAGCCGAAGAAGCCAAGCGATCGCTTGAAAATATCATTCAAGTCGCAAATCGCATTGATATTCTTGTGCGTTCTATCACCACTGACACTGTAGAACAAACGGAAACCTCTCGCGCTGTGGCTCAGGTAATGCAGTCTGTGGAACTCACAGCGCAAGAAACCTCCCAAGAAGCACAGCGAGTTTCTGGTGCTTTACAACACTTAGTAGGTGTATCCCGTGACTTAATCTCCTCCGTTGAACGTTTCAAAGTGGAAACACTTGAAACAAGGTAAAAAAGTTAGGAGTTAGTAGTGAGGAGTTAGGAGTAAAAATTACCACTCATAACTCATAACTCATAACTCATAACTTGTAACTCGTAACTCATAACTCCTAACTCATAACTTTGTAGTATGCTGCCGGAACAACAACAGCGCATTTTAGGTTACTTTATTGAAGAAGCAAGAGACCACCTGAATACGATTGAGCAGGGGTTGTTAAATCTCCAGAGTACCCTGAACGACCCGGAAATGATTAACGAAGTTTTTCGGGCAGCTCACTCTATCAAAGGGGGAGCGGCGATGCTTGGTCTGAGTAGCATTCAGCACACGGCTCACCGATTGGAAGACTGTTTCAAAATTCTCAAAGAGCATCCGGTTCAAATTGACCAAAAGTTAGAATCTTTGTTTCTTGGTGTTTCTGATACTTTGAAAGCGCTGTTAGAGCATTTGACTGGACCTTTTGGTTTAACAGAAGATGCTGCTAACACTTTGATGTCAGAAACCGAGCCGGTCTTTGAATGGTTGTACGAGCATTTGTCCATGCTTGTACAACAAAGTAGCAATCAAGCAACAAGTCGGACAGAAATAACTGCATCAAATAACAAATTTCAACCGCAGGAAATCTCAACGTTACATGTAGCACCCTCACCGAAAACTGTGGGTGAGTTTCAAACTCAGGTGCTGCAAAAACTACGCGAGATGTTGCAATTATTTAAGCGATCGCCTACACAGGAAACTCGACAACAACTGCAAGATTGCTGTTATGAGTTAGCGAGATTCGGTGAGTCGTTGAATTTTTCAAATTGGAGTGGTTTGTGTCGTGACGCTGGAAGTGCGATCGCTAATCCCGAAAACAGCTTTCTAATTTTAGCAAAAACTGTTATTACCGAAATTAAACAAGCTCTGGAATTAGCTACACAAAACAGAGACTCAGAAATTGCCATCAGTCCGCAACTAAAAACACTCTTGAGTGTCTTAGAAATTGACTTATTAGAAATAACCGATGATTTTATTGCTGAATCCTCGACAGATAACATAACAGCTAGCATCAACACTAATAATCTTGATATAGCCGCACCGACAGAAAATAATATTGCTGATTTCGAGTTGGAGCCACAAGACTCCATCAGCAGTTTAACTGAGTTATCGACACCATTAAATCTTGACAGTCAAGACAGCATAACTAGTTTAACTGAGTTATCAACACCATCAAACTTTGATAGTGAAGACAGTATAAACAGTTTAACTGAGTTATCAACACAATCAAACTTTGATAGTGAAGACAGTATCAGCAGTTTAACTGAGTTATCAACACCATTAAATCTTGACAGTGAAGACAGCATAACTAGCTTAACTGAGTTATCCGCATCTGCGAACCTAGACCATGATAATTTTGCGGATATATTTTCAAGCGATCGCAACAATAGTCAAGACGATAAACCGCTGAATAATAAAACCATTGATTTGAATGGACCAGAGGTAGGAATAGCCGAGTTAAATGCTCTTGCCGACTTTTTTGAAGGTGAAACTCCTGACTTGGATGAAACTTGGCAAAAAGTAGAAATTTTAGATGATACTTTAGATGGTGAATTGTCAATTGATATCAGCAACGACGCTGAGGATGCTGATAACGATTTTGCAGATTTACTTTCTTTTGAAAAAGAACCTAGCAGCAATTACCAAACAAATATTACTGCAACCGAAGATTTAACTCTTTTGCAGTTATTTGACGATAACTTACCAGAACAAGCATCGCTATTTCCAGAAACAGCTATTACAAACCTTGAGTTGAGCGATAATTCTCTTAGTAACGAAATTTTGCCAGAAGTTGCATCTAGTTCTGATGAGATTGCCTTGAATAATCAACCACCATCAGATGTGGTAGACGATTTATTGGGATTAACACTCAATGAAAATGAATTATTTTCTCTAGGAGAAGTAACTCAACCAGAAGCTGAGAATATCAATGCAACTTTTACCTCAGCGAAAACTTCCTCTTGGAATGACCTTGATAGCATAAAGGAACTATCCCCCGACGAACAGGATAATAATTTTGAGCAGGTTTTACCAGAAACAACGAATGCAAATTTTGTAGAGGAAATTCCTTTAACTAATCATCTTCCAGAAATTACTCAAGGAAAGGAAGAAAGCTTTTCTTTAGATAGTCTGTTTGCTGCGGAAGAAGAGACAATACCATCTCCTAAAAAATCAGAATCAAGCGATTTATTTGATTTTTTAAACTTACCAACAGCCGCAGAAATTTCTCAATCAGAAGAGGATTTAAACGACTTTTGGAGTCAGGAACCCGAAGAAGAACTTCATCAAAAATTTAATCTGGAAGTTGAGCAGGATGCAGTCAGAGCGTTAGAAGCAAGTTTGTTTGCTGCTGCTGCTTCCGGTGACATTTTTGGTAGGAATGAGCAAGCGTCAGAAGAAAATTTTGATATCGAAGATATAGATATCACTTTCTTACAAGAAGATTTGACATTTGCATCGGATGTGGATGATGATTTCTTTGCTCAATTTACATCAACCGAGTCAGCGGATCTATTTAGCGATCGCGAATCTCCCGAAGATATTCACAACCTCCCCCAACAGCATACCAGCCAATCGCAGCCAGAAAATTTATCAGCGGCGATGCTTCCCGAAGCTGTGGATATCGTTCCCGAATTTACTACATCTGACGCTTCTATTAAATCAGTTGAAGAGGAAACTAATTTATTAGATACTGCTTTTGATGAAAATAGCAATGATACGTTAAATATAGAAGATACACCAAAAATTGACACCAAAGAAAGTTATTTAGTAGAATCACAAGATTTATTGAAGAGAGAAATCGCAATAGATATCAATGCAGAAACTCCTGAACCACAGCTAGAGACACAAGAAGTTGCACCGAAGGTAAATAATAGCTTACAAGCTGCCTTGAACTTCACAGAAACACCTTTTTCTCAAGATGAAAATTTAGCAGAGTCAGAACTGAATTTAATTAATGATTTATTTTCGGGAGAAAATTTACTGCTACCAAATCAAGAATTTCTCCCAGAACCGACTATTGAAGAAAGTACATCCGAAGCTGTTTTGGAAGTAGCAGACGATGAAGATTTGTTAGAAATACCAGAATCTGAAGGTGCTTTTAATGAGGAAACTTCAGAAGTTGAGATAATCGAGAATGAATCTGCTACATTAGAGTATATCAGAGCAGAAACTAAAGCTTTAGAAGATGCAGATACGGCAAATTCTGCCTCTGTTTTAGATGAATTTGCCGACTTGGAAGCACTGCTACAAGAGGAAGTAACATCTACTCCTGATATGGAGATATCAGACATGGATTTTGCTGACTTGGAAGCATTGCTGGGTGAGGAAAAAGCATCAACGGTAACACCAATTGCTGTTAATAATGTCACTAGTAAAGCTGTATCATCTGAACTACCAGATGAATTTGGTGATTTAGAGAAACTACTGAAAGAAGCAGATCAAACGATATCGCATTCACCAACGGTAACATCAAGCACTAGCAAAAATCAACGTCAGCCGCGTCGCGGTGCGAGATTTGAAGAAACAATGCGGGTGCCGGTGAAGCATCTAGACGATATGAGTAACTTAGTTGGAGAGTTGGTAGTAAATCGCAACACCTTAGAAGAGGATCAAGGACGACAGCGACAATCCTTAGACAACTTGTTGCATCAGATACAACAGCTTTCGGATGTGGGAGCGAGGATGCAAGAATTATACGAGCGATCGCTTCTGGAAGCTTCTTTATTAGCCAGTCGCAAATATAAAGAATCTCTCCCCCTAGTTAATGATTCAAATACCGATAGAGGATTTAGCGAACTAGAAATGGATCGCTTTACTCCCTTCCACACGCTTTCTCAAGAAATGATTGAATTGATCGTGCGAGTGCGAGAGTCAGCGAGTGACATTGACTTTGTTACCGAAGAAACCGAAAGGGTAGCGCGACAGTTTCGACAAGTAACTACTCAATTGCAAGAAGGACTGACAAAAGCGCGAATGGAACCTTTTTCTCAAGCTACCGATGGTTTGCAACGAGGAGTGCGCGACACCGCGATCAAGCATGGCAGACAAGTCGAACTTGTAATTGAAGGTGGAGACACTTTCATCGACAAAATGATTGTAGAGCATTTGAAGACACCTTTAAATCATATGCTCAATAATGCGATCGCTCACGGTATTGAAACCCCAGAAGTACGGCAACAGCAAGGTAAACCACCTGTGGGAACAATTAGCGTCCGTGCTTTCCACCAAGGCAACCAAACGATTATTTCTGTTAAGGATGACGGTGCAGGTATCAACACAGATCAAGTGAAAGCAAAAGCGATCGCTAAAAATTTAATTAGCACCGAAAAAGCCAAAAGCCTGTCTCCCATCGAAGTGTATGACTTGCTGTTTGAACCGAATTTTAGCACCAAAGACGAAGCTGATGAATTATCAGGTCGCGGTGTCGGTATGGACGCAGTTCGCACTTCGATCAGCGAAATTCGCGGCACAATCACTACTGATTCTACCATCGGCAAGGGAACCACTTTCACAATTCGTTTGCCGCTGACTTTGAGTATTTGTAAAGCTTTGTGCTGCGTCTCCGACAAAGCGAGAATTGCCTTCCCGATGGATGGTGTGGAAGATACTTTAGATATACCTGCGAAAAATATTCAGACAAATGCCGAGGGACAATCATTTATATCTTGGCGCGATACAATGTTACCATTCCGACCGCTGAAAGAACTTTTAACTTTCAATCGGTTACTCAGCCGAGGTAACGTTTACGGCGGTAATCGCGACGATGATATGATTTCTGTGATTGTGGTGCGATCGGCAAATACCTTGATCGCTCTGCAAATAGATCAGGTACTCAGCGAACAAGAAATTGTGATCAAGCAGTTTGAAAGACCGGCACCAAAACCGATTGGTGTAGCTGGTGCTACCGTCCTCGGTGATGGTCGAATTATGCCGATCGCTGATGTCCTGGAAATAATTGACATCTTCCAAGGACGCACGGTAAAACAAAGTAATCTCTGGGAACAAAAAAATACTTCCGCTACCGCAGAAACACCTGCTACGAAAATTGACCCGACAGTGTTGATTGTCGATGACTCAATTACAGTCCGCGAGTTGCTTTCTCTCACCTTTAACAAAGCCGGTTATCGCGTAGAACAGGCTCGTGATGGTCAGGAAGCTTGGGATAAACTGCGCTCCGGTCTCCCCTGCGATATTGTATTTTGCGACATCGAAATGCCCCGCTGCGATGGTCTGGAGTTGCTTTCTCGCATCCAGAAAGACTCTACCCTCAACCATTTACCCATTGCCATGCTTACCTCCCGTGGTGCAGATAAACACCGACAAATGGCAGTACAACTAGGTGCTAGTGGCTACTTCACCAAACCTTATCTGGAAGAAGCTTTACTTGAAGCTGCTTCGCGGATGCTGAAAGGAGAAAAGCTGGTTAACAGTGCTAATAACGCTTAGAAATTGCTTGTCCTTGGCGAACCGATCTTTTTCTACCGCAAAACGCGCTTCTTTCTTACCTGACATCTTGCACCAATTACATTGTAGAGCATAAAAACAACTAAGCATTTGTATATTTTTAGACTGGGCTTTCGTCCGTCAGGGACTGTAAGTCCCTGTCTAATAGGTAAAGTCCTCTGATAGAGGACTATTAGAGTATTATTTTTGTATGTCAAATTAGTTATTTAACAACCTACGTATAAGGGTTTATACTTATATGTGCAAGATATAAGTTACTGCAAGCAATAATCGTAGGTTGAGTTTTGTTCCTCAACCCGACCTACGCAGTTTGATGCAACACGGTTGTTAGACGGCTGAGGGCGCTACTCAAGCCTTCTACTTTTAAAGCGTTTACATCACTTAGTAATTGTTCTAAATACTTCTAGTGAGCGTTTACGCAACAAACATCAATGTGTCAAACTGACCTTTATTCCCGAGTCAACTACAACAACATGACCATGAACAATATCTGATGTGTCGCCTACAAATAATTTAAACTCGAAAAAGTTTTGAGTTTAATTGAATAGGAGATTTTAGTCTTATGAATTTACTACTTTCAATAATTCATTCTGCAATAGTTCTTGGAATATGTTCTGGAATCTTATTTTACAATTTCAAGATAGTTGCTGTTGAACAGGATACATCAATATATGCTCTCTTTCTCAAACCTTTGTTGAAGCTACAGAATCAGGATAATTTGGAGGAGAATTTTATGTCTGTATCCCATTTGCAGTCAACAGTTTCAGATGAAGTACTAGGACAACTTCAAGAGCTAGTATTAAAGGCTATTTTGCTTGGGCAAAGATTACCTGGTATTGATCGGTCGGTTCGATTTCCAGATTTGCCTTTTGTCTTGCAAAAATCAACAGTCACTTTAATAGATGAAAACTTGGCAAATTCTGTCTCTATCGCAGAAATATCAGTACCTGTTCGCAACTTGTCACAAGAAGCTCTACTCGAAGAAGCACGCGAACAAGGTGATATTGCTTATTTACGCTTTCAACCTCCAGGGATAGAGGATAATGTAGTCCGACTAACGCTTGAAGCTAAGGTCTGCCCTCACGATTCCAGCCAGCCTGTTTTAGGACTGAGCGGAATCCAAGTAACGTTTCAGAAGGTTTCAGGCAATTGGCAAGTTGTTAACGAACCTGTCTTGTTCTTTAATTGAATATTAAAGAACTTACCCACTGAAAAAGCTTTTGCTAAGTAGCTCCAGAGAATTTTCGGTGGGTAAACTCATTGTGCTATAGAATTTGATAAGCCTTTTAGATTAGCAAAGACTTTGACTTAGGGTCTCCAAGCTCCATCAAACTATTTGTGCCAAAGGGACACATCTTGGATAAACTTTGCTACTCAGACAACTTATGCTCCGTTCCAGGTGAACGATCTGTTAGGCAATCTTCACAACTACCTACCCAGCGAACTTCCAGATAAACCCGTTATTATGAATCTGGTAAAGGTTACCGCTTGCCGCCACAATAGCGATGGAGTCCGGATTGTTGTCGAGCTGTTGCCAGCCAGTCAGCGGCGACCCGACGTACTTCCAGATCGCACCTGTGTTGTGAATCTGGTAGAGGTTCCCACCGGCTGCCGCAATCTGTTTGGTCGCCGGATTGTTGTCGAGTTCC
>NZ_JBPAOH010000146.1:0-20791 GCF_050875635.1 Tolypothrix sp. VBCCA 56010 | reverse complement strand
AAATTTCGCTCGAAAAAAGTTAAGCACAGAGGTACTGGAACAATAACCAATCCTCCTGTGTTTGTTATTTCAAGCACTGCATAGCCTTAACTGAACCGTATTGAGATATAGTGAAGCATTTGATAACCTAATCAATCAAGTACCTATAGATAATGAAGAGTGGGAAAATTGGATAGCTAATTTATCGAGAAAAATATTACCTTTGCCATACCCAATAGATTATTTGTATGGTGATGTTTCTTGGTATAAAAATGAAATAAATATTTATGTTTACTTCAATGGTTGGGGTGCTTATCACTTTCAAATTTGTTGTAATAAACGGCAACGTCATTTCTTTGAACGCTTTCTAGAAGACTACAAAGCTTTTAAAGAAAGCGAAAAAGGTGAAGAGAAACTTTCCGGAAGCTTGGTAACACTACGTTCAGCACAGTTACTATGGCAACAAGGTGAAGGCAAGGGTGAACCGTGGAAAGTTCATAAATTAGCTCTGCATTGTACCTATGACGCTCGTTTATGGACAGCAGAGGGTACTGAAGAAGTCAGAAAAGAAGAGACTGACAAGGCGCAAAAACGAGTAAGTAAAGCAGAAGAAAATGAAAAGTTAGATAACAACCAACAAACACAACTGAAGAAAAATAAATCTTCTTTATTGAGACTTAATAATTCTTTCAATCGTCCTAGTAAGCTAGTTTATGAAGTCAATCTCACATAATTCTTGGTATCAGTTTTCATCCTGTTGAGTTAGCGACGGTTGCCGTAGTTGATATAAGTACTAAAAAAGTACTTGCCTGTAAAACAGTCAACCAGTTACTAGGCAATGATTTTCACCTGTTAAGCCGCAGACGACAACAAGTGCATTTAAGTAAAGAGAGAGAAAAAGCTCAGAAAAAAGATTCACCATCTAATATAGGCGAATCGAAACTAGGTGAATACATTGACAAATTACTAGGAAAGAGAATAGTAGAAATCGCTAAGTCCTATCAGGCAGGTTGTATTGCACTACCTAGATTAAAAGATATGAGAGAAATTCGCACCAGTGCAATTCAAGCCAAAGCTGAGACTAAAATTCCAGGTGATGTAAATGCTCAAAAATTATACGTAAAAGAATATAACCGTCAGATACACAATTGGAGTTATAACAGACTCCAAGAATCCATAAACTCGAAAGCTGCTGAATTAAAAATTAGTATTGAATTTGGTATCCAACCCCATTATGGTACCCTGGAAGAAAAAGCAAGAGATTTAGCATTTTACGCTTACCAATGCCGAATTAATACTTTTGATAGATAAAATTTATATCGAAAGAATGTAATCTTATGGAAATTAAATCGATGCCGTCATATATGCTCTTATGAGCCTTAACTGTATGATGCTACAGTATTAACCCCTTTGTGTAGATACTGTGGAATGGGTTAGTTTAACGCTTGGAAAAGCGTATTCTTTCTGACCCTGGTAGCTGCCAACTCTACCTGTGCGATCATCTAATTGTTTGTTAGCGGCAATTGCTTGGGTAAGCTGATGCTGCTGTTAGATGAGAAAGTACTCGCACCGAGACGCATGGGAAGTATAAGGTGTTAGGGTTCCAAACAGCCCAGAACCTTAGCTCTTGACATCAAACTCTTTTAGCTTGGTGTTGGGTGCCAGAGCGGCCTGTACTACTGAAATCTTAGATTTTGGTTTTACGAGGAAGATCATTATCTCTTACTTTACACCAAAGTAAGGGTACGGGTATACCGTCATGGTGGCTACCGAACTACCACCCCCTAATTTTTATTTTTGGCAAGCCAAAGCGGGGGCAAAATCCCTGAGGTGCTGCCAAATGTCTAAAACTCTTGCCTGCACTGGGTATTACTGTTTCAGTTATGAATAAAATTTTATTCCTTGGCTGTAGAAAATAGTAATTAAAGAAGGCTTGCCAAATTTGCCTTCAAAAGCCATTGTTGGCAAGAGTTTTCACGGGTGGGGTTTCCAAAGCCCTCCCGTGGTTGTGGTGGGTTGAAAGTTTAAATTTAGTAGATGAGGCGATCGACAACCCGAAGTTTCCAAAGCCCTCCCGTGGTTGTGGTGGGTTGAAAGACATTAGTCCCCCTTATGATTCTGGGTCTGAGTTTCCAAAGCCCTCCCGTGGTTGTGGTGGGTTGAAAGTGGTGCAACTACGTCTGCGCGGTCGCTCTGTTGCGTTTCCAAAGCCCTCCCGTGGTTGTGGTGGGTTGAAAGTTGTAACCATCTCCTACTAGCTGACTGTAAGCAGCGTTTCCAAAGCCCTCCCGTGGTTGTGGTGGGTTGAAAGTTATTATCATTGAAGACGCCACTTTGGCTATATAATTTTGTATTAGGGTGGTTTGAAAGGAGCGCTGCGATCGCACGTAAAACGCAGCTATTTTGAGTAATGGAGCTTCTGCTTGGGCAAAAACAGCAAAACAAGAGTTAGTAGATTTTTGTAATTAGACTGCAAATAAAGCGTTTTAAAGCTAGTCTTGTAATTCAAGAGCCAAGCGTTGTGATGTAATCTATTAAATTAGAGAACATATATTTAGCCGAGTTCTAGAGGTTGATTTTGGACAATAATTCTTTAAAACTGGTTTCAACTCTGGACAACAATTCTTTAAAACTGGTTTGATAGCTGAAAGTGCCTAAATTACGTAACTTATGTCCCTGAACTTCGTCAAAATGGACATTAATTCTTTAAAACTGACAATAATTATTTAATGGACAAATGGAGAATAGGGAACTCGAATCCCTGACCTCTGCGGTGCGATCGCAGCGCTCTACCAACTGAGCTAATTCCCCTAGTTGTTGGGTGTTAGTGGGCATTGGGCTTTTTTAAGAGGGGGAAAGGGGAGGCGGTGCGGTCTTGGGGTTTCCCCAAGTGGAGCATCCGCCTATGATTGGGGAAAGGGAAAATAATTATTACTAATGCCCCATGCCCCATGCCCCATGCCCCATGCCCACTATCTACTATCCACGCTCCCACTATCTACTAACTAGTAACAGCTAACTACTAACAACTAGCTATTCTAGCATTCGCCTGCGCTATTATTGACGCTTATGGTGCGAAAAGACTTCTTCTACCCGTTCTAGTTCCAAATCAGTTAAATAATCTACAGTCCAGTTGCAGCAACGTTGCAGCATGTGAAATGGGTAAGTATTTGCTACACCCAATACTTGCATCCCTGCACGTTTTGCGGCTTGTATCCCTGCTGGGGTATCTTCTATCACCAGACACTCACAAGCTTGAAGATTTAAATCAGTATATTCTTGATTGAGACGTTCCACTGCCAATAAATAACCATCGGGTTTTGGTTTAGTAGTGGCGATGTCATCACCTGCTACTATAACTTTAAAGTATTCGGCGAGTTGAGCGCGTTCGAGTACTAGGGAGATTTCTTTGCGGATAGCATCACTGACTAATCCTAATTTCAGATTGCGCGATCGCACTTTAAATATCAAGTCATCTAAACCCGCATACAAAGGCAGTTTTTCTATTTTCTCTACTTCGAGCGCATACATAGCTGCTTTGCGGTTTAGCAACACAGTTAAGTCATCTTCACTCTTGACTCTACCACGACTTGCCAACAACTCACGTACACAAGAGCGATCGCACTTGCCCAAACAAACTTGTTGATACTCACCCTTTTTCAGGGTGAGATTTTCCTCAATCAAAATTTGCTTAATCAGCTGTTCGTGAATTGAGTCGTCATTAATGATAACGCCATTAAAATTAAATAAAACTGCCTTTAAACTCATGCCTTTGTGCCAAACGCTGGAGATCCAAAGTCCTCCAAATCATTATTATCTATTGTGGTATCTGTCGTTGGCGCATATTGCCCAACACTTCTTTTGATTGTATTTTCACGCAAAATCGGTTTCACGCCATTAGTCACCTGATTTATCCACCAAACATCTTGGGTTTGCACTGCTGCAAATCCTGCCGCATTCATACTCGCATCTACACTGCCAGCAGCATAGTCACGAATATAAGGCTCTTCAAAAACATCATTCAGCCATTCTAACTGACGCAGGGTCTTTTGATTACCATCCAAAATCAATACTTGTCCACCCTCAACCAGCAAGCGGAAGCTTTCATGCAGAATTGCTTGGGCTACTGTTGGAGGTGTTTCGTGAAATAGCAAAGAAGCTGTCACCAAGTCAAAAGAAGCATCCTTAAAAACTGTTTTTTCAGCATTCCCATGTCGCCAAGTTATATCCAAATTAGCACTTTGCGCTTTGTGTTCTGCCCTTACCAGCATATAAGGCGATAAATCCAAACCAATAACTTCAGCTTGAGGAAAAGCCTGCTTTAACATTAAGGTTGTGGAACCTGTACCGCAGCCTAAATCGAGGATACGTCGCGGTTGTACTCTAATAGCATCAATTAAAGCTTGTCTTACCCAGGTTTCGTTAGGTGGTACAACGTATTGAGTAATCGGATCGTAGGAAACCGCTGCATCTGAGTTGAGATATCCGCCCTCAATCCCGTGGAAATTTTGGCTAGTGTAGTAAGAGGGAATTGTTACATCATCTCGTCGGAAGTTGGCGCTCTCTTTTTCCCAGTCTACACTTTCAGCATAACGCCGCAAAGATTGCTCATCAATCAAAAGGCGTACTACAGGTGATAAAAAACGTTCCCAAATTGTATCTTGACGAATCGACATATAATTATCTCAGATTTATGTAACTTTTGTCATTAGTTATTTACAAATTTTAATACATTTCGGAAAAATCTGGTATTTGTACAGGCGATCGCCTTTTTTGTACTACATGTGTTACAATAACAATACAAGCTTGGCCTATTAGAGTAGTTAATCAGCTTCACGAAAATTTAGGAAGCCGACTAACTGAAAATTAAACTGTCTAGTTAGTAGATAGTGGAATTTGGATAGTGGTTAGTAGGTAGTGGTTAGTCGATAACGGTCAACCAACAACCCAACGGGAGAACCAATGAGCGTGACTGTCGCTTCTAGCGCTTTCTTCGCAGTGGTTCACTAACAACCAACAACTATCAACTATCAACTATCAATTATCAACCAAAATAAATATTATGCCCTACGAAAACTTAGAAATATCCACACCATCCCCTGTTTTATCTTGGGCTAATCACCCCTTAAAATCAGACGAAATTAAAATGGCGAAAAATGTAGCATCGCTGCCATTTGTATTTAAACACGTTGCCTTGATGCCAGATGTTCACTTAGGTAAAGGAGCCTTAGTTGGTTCGGTAATTGCCACAAAAGAAGCAATTATTCCGGCTGCTGTTGGTGTAGATATTGGTTGCGGTATGATGGCAATTAAAACACCATTTAAAGGTGAACAACTCGAAGGCAAACTGAAGAAAATCCGCTTGGATATTGAAGCAGCAATTCCAACAGGATTTAACGAAAATAAAGACGTTGAAAAAACCGTTACCAACTGGCAACGTTGGGGTGATTTCAAAGACTTGCATCGAGGTGTGCAAGACTTGCAAGGCAAAGCCATGCGACAAATGGGTTCTCTCGGTGGAGGAAACCACTTTATTGAAGTTTGCCTTGATACAGAAAACTCTGTTTGGCTGATGCTGCATTCTGGTTCCCGCAACATTGGCAATAATCTAGCACAGTGCCACATTCATACTGCGAAGGAATTAGCAAAAATGGCAGGTAATAACTTACCTGACCCCGATTTAGCTTATTTCGTTGCCGGAACGCCAGAATTTCAAGCATATTGGCATGATTTGCAGTGGTCGCAAGATTATGCGCGTGTTAACCGCGATGTAATGATGGCACGTTTCAAGCGCATTGTCGAGAAACATCTAGCGGGTGGAAAGGCAATTAAACCTTTATTAGAAGTGAATTGCCATCACAATTACGCCGAAAAAGAAATACATTTCGGTGAAGATGTGTATGTAACTCGCAAAGGTGCAGTCCGCGCACAAGAAGAAGACTATGGCATTATTCCCGGTTCAATGGGGGCAAAATCCTACATTGTTAAAGGTAAAGGTAATGCTCACAGCTTTTGTTCTTGCAGTCATGGTGCGGGACGTTTGCTATCTCGAAATAAAGCAAAAAATACTTATACACTCGATGATCTGATTGAGCAAACAAAGGGCGTAGAATGTCGCAAAGATACAGGCGTTTTAGATGAAATTCCTGGTGCTTATAAGCCGATAGAACAAGTCATGGCAAATCAATCAGACTTGGTTCAAGTTGAGGCAACGCTAAAACAAGTTCTTTGTGTGAAAGGATAAATTAGAGTAGGGCACATGCCCTACTTTGTAGTAAGCGCTTCAGCGCTTAAAATATCATGCACAAAAACCAATACGAGCAAAAATACAAACAAGAAGTAATCGATTTTTTTAACAGTAGAATAACCTACGATAACGATTACACCATTCGTCGCGCTCTCCCCCTACTAGAACTAGTTCCGCTACAAAACAAACAAAAAGTATTAGATTTAGCAACTGGCACAGGTATCATTGCTATTCCTGCTGCTCAAATTGTTGGTAATGAAGGAAAAGTAATTGGCGTAGATTTTTCTTCAGGAATGCTCGCGCAAGCACAACATAAGATTGATGAATTCAACTTGCAAAATATCAAATTAATTGAAGCTGATGCAGAGTATATAGATTTTGATGATGAAAGTTTTGATATAATTTTTTGTTCTACAGCAATAGTATATTTTAGAGATATTCCTGCTGCTTTAAGCAAGTGGTATCGTTTTCTGAAAAAAGGTGGAGTTGTGGCATTTTCTTGTTGCTCTGAGGAATCCTGCGAAGCACCACGCATC
The DNA here is from genome assembly GCF_050875635.1 of Tolypothrix sp. VBCCA 56010. Classification (NCBI taxonomy): domain Bacteria; kingdom Bacillati; phylum Cyanobacteriota; class Cyanophyceae; order Nostocales; family Tolypothrichaceae; genus Tolypothrix; species Tolypothrix sp. VBCCA 56010. Next base: position 14,029 of record NZ_JBPAOH010000146.1, on the reverse strand, counting down.
ATTGCAACTTGTGCTAAATATAATATTTCTCTTTTCAACATCAATGAGCCAACAGGTACACCCGAAAAGTGTCAAAACATGCTAAAAGAAGCTGGATTTCAAGATATTAAAGTTAAGTCTCAACAATTTGGTTTTTACCGCAGTCTTGAGCAAGCTAAACAATGGAATGGAGGATGGTTTCATCCTAGAGAAAATCCTTTGTTACAGGTGTCATCAGAGCAAATGGCAGAATTGAAAGCAGAATATTGTCAACAAATCGAGGCTTTGTCAACTGAACAAGGTGTTTGGTATGAAAGTATGATTTTTTTCGTAACCGCTCGAAAGTGAGTATATAGCGGTTTTCAGTTGGATGCAATACACAACGATATTCTGTAGGGACAATTCATGAATTGTCCCTACGCAACGAATGTATTTGACGCAAGTGAGAACCGCTATAAATGATAATCTAAGGCAAACTATTGAGCCAATTAGCCAAATCTTCTTGAGTAGCAAAATCTAGTAATGCTTCCCCCAAGTCTTCCAATTGTGTAAGAGATAAATTCTCAATTTGAGTCTGTAGTTGAAGGTTAATTGCACCAATTCGACGAGTTAGTTGACGCATAACAAGCCTCAGTTCTGATTGTCTTCCTTCTTCTCTTCCCTCTTGGAGAATTTCTTGATAAATTACAGATTCTCTCATATCTTCCCTCCGAAAAAGTTGACGAACTAGTTCTGTATCGAATACTAACCCCGCTAGCAATTGTGTACATGCCGAGATGCTTTGCTGGATTGCTGTTTCTTCAATCATACTCACTTGAACTGCAATCTGTTGAAGCAAACTTTCAGGGGAATCTGTTTGTGCTAAAGTTGCCAAGGGAAGTAAAGCAGAAGATGTCAGCAACGGTTCTGGGTTTTGCTCCCACATACGGATAACGCGGTAGCGGTGAGAGGTATTACGCGCTGTAAATTGCTCAACAAATGCAGCTTCTGAAGAAGTGGGTTTAAGAAAAATTACTATTTGCTCAATATCGCAGTTGTATTGACGATAAAGCCGCACCCAGTAGTCTAGCATCCGCAATGGCAAAGGTGGTGTCGATGCAGGTAAAGTTTGAAACTCTATATGCAAAATTTGGTTGGCAGTTTGCAGAAAAGTTACTGAGTCAGCGCGGATGGGTTCTTGGTTTAATTCGGTTTTGAGGATTTGAATATCCCTCGGTTCAGATGCTAGTAACCAGCGGATGAATTGTTCTGGATACTGTTCAACTAAATATTTTAGGGTGTTGTCGTATGTCATTTAGATATTAGACTGTAGGGTGCGTTGCGCTCTTGCACAACGCACCTTGGACAGTCGTTGGTGCGTTAGCTAAAAGCATAACGCACCCTACAATTTAAGTCTCTACTTGATGTAATATTGTGTCGGATGAATTCAAATTACATTGTCAAAGTTTGAGTATCAGTCTCAATTAACTTCGCTAAATCTCGCAAGAATGCAGCAGCATCAGCACCATAAATAATCCGGTGATCGCAAGTAATATTAACTTGCATTTGTTGCTTGACGCCAAACAAACCATCAGATGTAGCTACAACTTGCGGACTGGATGCACCGATCGCTAAAATTGAACCTTGTCCGGGTGGTAAAATTGCATCAAATCTGTCTACACCAAACATCCCCAAGTTCGACACGGTAAATGTGCCGCTGTTGTATTCTTCTGGTTGCAGCTTTTTGACTCTCGCACGCTCTACCAAAGATTTCCAATTACGCGATACAGAATATATATCCAGCATGTCTGCATTCTGTAACACGGGCGTAATTAATCCGCCATCATCCATTGCCACTGCTACAGCAACGTTAATATCACTGTGATATACAATACCTTGTTCTGAGTAGCTAGCATTTAACAACGGGTGTTTTTGCAATGTCACCGCTACGGCTTTCGCTAGTAGTGCTGTCATTGTCACACCTTTAGATTTTATCTGTTTGTAAAGCTTGTCTAACGCATCAGTAGTAATTGTGTAACCTACATGAATTACAGGCACGGAGAGACTGGCTACCATATTCCGCGCTACCGCATTTTGCAAGGTGGTCATAGGCACTATTTGACCCGGAATGGGTGCAGGTGCAGATGCGGCGACAGGTGTAGGTGCTGGTGCAGCGGTCTTGGTGACTTGTGCAGGTGGTGGAGATGCAACGGGTGCGGCAGGTTGCTTAGTACCAACAGATGCCTCGACATCTGATGCCACGATGCGTCCGTAGGGACCGCTACCCGTAAGCTTACCGAGATCAACCTTCATTTCCTTCGCCAACTTGCGAGCGCGGGGTGAAGCTATCAGCCGTCCTTCCCGATGGTTGGAGCCATTTTGAGATGCTAAGGCAGGTGTTTGTGTGGCTGGTGCTGCCATTTGTCCGGGTGCGGTGGCAGCGGTAGCTTCGGAAGTAGCAGCTTTCTCGCCATCTGTGTTTCCTTGCGCTAATGCTTGTTCTATTTCGGCTTCTGTTTCTGCCAATAATGCGATCGCTGAACCTACAGGGGCACTTTCACCAGCTTGTACCAGAATTGTGGCAAGATATCCCTCATAAAAGGATTCTACATCCATATCTGCTTTATCTGACTCAACAACCACCACTGTTTCGCCTTTTTCCACTTTATCACCTGGAGATTTCACCCAGGAAACAATTTTGCCCTCAGTCATGGTGGAACTCAGCGCCGGCATAAATACTTCTTGGATGCTCATAGTTGGGTGGTTTTGAAATCGATAATTTATGGACTTTAACAGCTTTTGCTTTATGCGAATTGTAGCTTGACCCAGGACTTTTGGATGTTCGATTTTAGATTTTAGGTTCCGGGAATGGGGCAATGGGCAATGGGCAATGGGTAATGGGCAATGGGCAATGGGCAATGGGCAATGGGTAATGGGCAATGGGCAATGGGCAATGGGCAATGGGCAATGGGAATAAAAAGAAGCGATCGCGTATTTCACAAAGGACTATGCCCCATGCCCCATGCCCCATGCCCCATGCCCCATGCCCCATGCCCATTCCCCACTCCCCATTCCCCATTCCCGGAACCTAAAGACAAAGCAAAGGTCTATATGATTTATTCTCCTCTTCATGGCTCACTAAGATAAAAAAGCTACTGAAATGTAGAGGATATGGGGTGAAATTTCCATCTAAAATTCTGAATTGGTAATCAACGTGTTTGAAATTTCTGTTTAATTTTATGTCGGGATTGAAGTTATTTTTGATTTTCATACTAAGTATCTTTGCCACTGTTGGGGCTGGATTTTATATCATGCAGCGCCAGCCGTCAGCATCGATTTGGGGTGATGACAACAGACAACAACAGCAATTTTCGGCGATACCACAAGCTCAACATATTGAGGTATATACAGAAAGAGCAACTTATAAAAGTATACCTCTACAAAATCTCAATTCTTCTCTCCAGGGTAGCGATCCGGCTACACTTGCCCTGAATGCTTTTGATGATGTGGTATCAGAGAAAGCAACGCGAAAGGTGGAGGTAGTTTATCCGCAACCAAATCAAGCGATGGTGACGATTACACAGATGAAGCAAGCGGATAATGCTGTCGGTACGGTTAAATACCGCGTGGAGATGACAACTTTTGGGCGATCGCTTTTAGTTAGTTCACCCCCCGTTTGGCAAATTGTCTGGGCAGGCTCCCAGGTACAATGTTGGTCTGGGAACCGTACTCAAAAAAATTTAATTTCTACCTGTGGATAGATGCAATTTTGAGTTAGGTAGAGACGTTCCAGTGGAACGTCTGTACGAGTAGAGACGTTCCAATGGAACGTCTGTACGAGCAAGGGCTGAGAATTTAAACGTCACCGCGAATTTCTTCGACAACACCATCGCGCAGAACGATTTCGACTTGCATTTTGCTAATCAGGTTATCACCTGGTTCGACGCGGAAAAAGCCTTCCATTTGAAATTGGGGGACTTCCTGATCCAATTCCAGAAACTGCACTTGCTGGAGGTTTTGCAAACTTTGATTTTTTTGCTCTAGCAGTTCGCTTTTCTTTTGGTTGACTTGGACTTGAATATTTTCGATTTGTTGCAGGGTTTGGGGTCCTGGAGGTTGTAAACTCTGCTTTTGAATTTCAGCGATCGCTCTTTGTCCTTGAGTGTCTAGCTGTTGCAATTGCTGATCGGTTTGATTGATCTGCGCTTGCAGTTGCTGCTGTACTTCCTCTTTCCAAAGAGGTGTGACAATGACTTTGACGTTAACGACTCGCTTTAAAAGCAGTTGAGGTTTGGAGACATCCATAAAAGTTTCACGTTCACTCTATTTGTTTGCAATGGAAATTATCAGGCAAACATGCCGTCAATAATATCGCGATAGCGTTCCATGACGACGTGACGACGAATTTTTAAGGTTTGTGTCATCATGCCATTTTCCAGAGAAAACGGCTCCAGGATTAGTTTAAATGGACCAATACGGTCATCCGCTCGATAACCTGGACGATTTTGCACTTCCCGATTCAATTCTTGCCGAAATAAATCCTGGCTCATTTTACTCTCAAGGTTTATTTTTTGACTTGTCGTCTCGGTAACATTGTCGTCCTGTAAACATAATTCTAGATTTTGACTTTCTGCCCATTTTTGCAGAGCTTCTAAATTTGGTACAATCAAAGCACCTAAGCTGCGTTTATCTTGCCCGACGAGCATGATTTGGTCGATATAAGGCGATCGCACGCACGCATCTTCAATCGGCTGTGGCTCGATGTTTTCGCCGTTGCTTAAGACAATCGTATCCTTTGACCTTCCAGTCAGCACCAAATCTTTTCCTGGTGTCACCCAACCCAAATCTCCGCTGTCAAACCAACCTTCGGCATCAATTGCTTTTGCTGTCGCTTCCGGATTTTGGTAATATCCTTGCATAATTTGCGGTCCCTTCAACAGCACTAAACCTTTTTCCCCAATTGGTAAAGGTTTACGAGTTTCTGGATCGACAATTTTATTTTCTGTACCCAGAAGTGGTTGTCCGGATGAACCGCGTAAATTCCGCCAAGTACGACGCACATTTGTTACCGGCGATGTTTCCGTCAAGCCATAACCTTGTAAAATCTCGACACCAATAATTTCAAAAAAATCATCGATGTGTTTGGGAAGCGCACCACCACCGCTTATCATCTGCTTAATTTTTCCTCCCGTGGCTTCTCGGACTTTGTTATAAATCAGTTTTTCTCCTAAGGCATGAAAGGGAAACAATGCAGATGCTTGTATACTTGCTGATAATCGATCAATTCCTGATACATGAAGATGATCTAAACTCAAATTTTCCGCGATTCGCCGCGCTTTGATATACTTATCGCTAATCGCCAGTAACGACTTAATTAAACGTTGTTTGTTCTCAGGTTGTTCGCGAAACTGCTTTTGCACACCTTCATAAATCGATTCCCACAAACGCGGTACACCCAGCATATAATTTGGTTTGAATTGTTGCAAATCCTTTTTCACAGACCGCAAATTAGTGTAAACTTGGGTGCAACCTTGAGAAAGTAAGTAATATTCAACTGTTCTTTCGTAAACGTGCCAGCTAGGAAGAATGCTGAGAATAATATCTCCTATTTCTGGTTGAATGACTGTGCCAAAGGTGGTAAGTTGGTGCATTAAATTACCATAACTGAGCATTACGCCTTTAGGTTTGCCTGTAGTGCCAGACGTGTACATTAAAGTTGCTAAATCATTGCGTTTTTGCCGCGCTGGTTGTAAAGTATGATTTGCGCTACTTTCCATCAACTGCGAAAAGTTCAACACCTTCAAGGTTTCTTCTGAGGGTGGTGCTTCATCACTAAGCAAGATGATAAATTGAATTGGCAAATCGTTGAGACGCGATCGCAATTTATTCAGTGTTTTTAAATCTTGTACTACCAGCGCTGTACTACCACTATTAGCGATGATAAACAGCAATTCTTCCTTTTCGGCTTGGGAACTACGCACGGCATTTACTCCCCCAGCCATTAGAATACCTTGATCGGCAATAAACCAGCGGGGACTGTTGTCAGCAATTAAAGTTAGGCGATCGCCTACTTTCACCTCCAACGCTTGCAAACCTGCGGCAAATTGCTTAATTTTTTCTAATAGCTGCGTATGAGTAATCACAACTTCTGGTAAGGAGTGAGGATCGCGCAAAGCGACAGTATCACCGCATCGTTTTGCTACCAAATCCCAAATTTCCGGCAACGTCTCCACATTGGAAAAATCTGCCAAACGCTTTAATGCTTGGCGCTCTCGCTCAGAAATCTGAGAAAATATATCAGCAGTAACAGAAGTTTTCGACATTACACATCATCTCCTAAATTATAAATCGTTGTGTTTCTGTGCATATTCCGTCATCTGACCAAAATAGCCGACTTTAAGATACACAACTACTTATATTCATAAAGAATTTCCAGATTTTGATGAAGATATTTAAATAAATATATGTTAAGATGATTTTACATAGATTAAAAGCAATGAAACTTGCTCTTAACTAGTTGTAACTAACAACAATAACTGACGTGGAGAGCGAAGGATGAAAATTTTATACTTCATCCTAAAGTTGACCACCTATTACTAACAGGCGGTGATTACCTATGGATTTGCTAGATATTATATTACTAACCTCAATCAATATATTTGCTTGTCTTGCTTTCCCAAGGCTTCTATCAATCGCTTTTATTTTGAAAAGCAAGTATATTCAACGTTTGCAAATGTATTCAGCACCACAGAAAACTAAATACGAAATTACCAGTTTTCCGTATTGTACAAGTTATTCATTAACCGCCAGCCCGGTATGTAAGTTTCGTCCTAATTTCTGTGCCAAATGTTCTGCGTAAAAAGTACCTACCTTCTGTTATAAGTTCGTAGTGAGGAATGCGCGTCCTCATCTAATCATATAAGGACTAAAGTCCTTACTACAAAAATGCTTTATTATGGTAAAATGAGTTACTTTGGAAGTAAAAATTTTCTCTGCAAATAAAATATATTTTCCCTTAACAAAACGTATCTTAATTATTTTTTATAATAACCAAAAGAAATTCTCACTATTGCATTTGTCAAATTTGAGTAATTATGCCTCAAACTAAAAATAGTAATCAACAATACTAAAAAAGGGGCAATGATTTATGGGTTTGATGAATGGTATATTCATAACACTGATTTCTGCGATCGCTTGCCTTACCTTACCCAAGCTGCTATCTGTGATTTTGGTTCGAGGAACCCAACGCACTGCACCATTGCCAATTGCCACAACAGCACAAAACACCTCTTCATAAGTTCCAAGTTTTCCTTAAACTGTATTGGAGGTTGGGTTTCAATGTGATGAAATCCAACTTATTAATTTTTGAATTTGGTTGTGGCGTAGACGCGGAGCGGCTTGTCGTCAGACATCGCGCTTATATTTAATTATTTAATTAGGGAAAAATTTTTCTACACTGCAATTAAAACCCGGTAGTAATGCAGAAGTTATAGTATCATCACTAAAAAGAGTTATTGCCAACTTGAGTATACCTTGTTCGCGGCAGTAAACCTCTAGCTTGCGCGTTGGCGTAGCCTCTCTGAAAGAGAATCGCCAATCAGCAATCCAATATTCTTTGACACCTCTGGAAGAATAAAGCTTCAGTTTTGCTTCTCTATCTCGTCTTTGGTCTTCTTTACTTACAGATAATACCTCAACTACCAACTCAGGCGCACCAGTTAAATGTCCCGCTTCATCCATTAGTGCCAAAGTTTCCTTGCTAACCCAAACCACATCCGGAATCACATTATCTGATTCGGAAAACAGAACACCAGGACTGGGAATTGTTTCTCCTAAACCACTAATTTCAGACCAAGCATCGAGTTTGCCACCGATTTTTAGGCAAGTTTGCTGATGTCTAAAGTGTGGTGCCCTGGTCACAAATAATTCTCCATCAATTATCTCGTATTTTGTGCCTTCATTTTCTGGGAGAAGTTCTAAATCTTGAATTGTCCAGCGTATTTTTTCTGTTAGCATATAATTTTTTCGCTAACGCCTTTTGTGTAGATATAATATTGTAACGCAAGCATCCAATTTTTGCGCCGACGGCTATACATACAAAGCCTGCAATGTGCGCTGTGGTACACAAAAAATTTTCCTAGCAGCCAATGCGATCGCCTGTAATAATATGGCTAATATTACGCACCTGCTCAAATTGCTTAAATTAAGGAATATTAAAACATCTCAATAAAGCCTGTTTAAATTCTGCTGCACTTTGAAAGTAAATTTCCGGTTTTTCTATCAAAGCCAAATCAATTACTTCAGCCAGTTGTTTAGGAATATTTGCATCACGCTGACGAATGGGTACGGGGTCATTTTGCAAAACTGCTAAAAATGGATCGCCAGTAGTGAAATTACGAGGAAAAGCTCCAGTCAACATGTAATATAAACATGCAGCCGCAGCCCATACATCTACTTCTGGCTGAACGTATTTATAATTAAGTAGTTGCTGACGACACATTAAAACAGGAGTACCAGCTTTACTTCCTGTTAATGTTTGACCGCTTAAACCAGCTAAATCAAAAGCTTTTGCTAAACCATAATCGCCTATTTTAGTTGTAATTTTACCGTTAACGTAACCCAAGAAAATATTACTTGGTTTTAAGTCACGGTGGACTAAACCTCTACCTTTACCAAATCCACCATTGCCTAGTTTGACGTTAGGAATTTCGGCATTATGAGCATATTCTAAACCGTCTAAAACTTGGACAATAATTGGTACTGCAATATCTACCGATAGCTTTCCTCCTTGTTGCATAAAGTCAGCAACAGTACCACCCTCACAATATTCCATTGTGAAAAAGAAAATATTTTCTGAGTATCCATAATCGATTAATTTCACGACATTTGTATGTCGCAATGCTTTAGTATTTTCTGTCTCCCTCATGAACATTTGTACAGCCCAATCATTTGCAGCAACCGCAGGCAACATCACTTTTAAAGCAATAAAATTACCTGTTTGATTACGTTGGGCTAAATACACTTCACCAAAACCACCCTTGCCTAATAATTTAATTATCTCATAGCCGCGAATTGCTAGTAAATTGTTGTCACCACGTTTTGCTAAACCTAATAAGCGTTTGATATGTTCTAGTAAATTAGGTGCTTGGGTAGTTTGATCATGATTTTGATTGTAAATATTAATTGTTGGTGGGAATAAATTATGAATATTAAGTGATTTTAATTCGGCTTCAATACTAACTACAAATATGGTATTACTTAGTTTAATTTCGTCTCCATCTTGTAAATCATATTCAGGAAATTGAATTTTTGCAGCTTGTTCTGGTGTTTGATTCTCTTCGCGTTGTCCAATTTTTTGACTGTTAACATAAGTGCCATTTTTACTACCAAAGTCCCGTATACGAATAGCTGGAGGGTTGATATCTAATAGGCAGTGATAGCGGGAAATGGTTCGATGCTCTTCATCATCTGGTAGTTGGGGATTGCAATCTTGTGACCTACCGATAATACTGGTTGTGCGAGAGTCAAATGTATATTGTCTTCCTGATAATTTGCCTTCGGTAATTGTGAGGGTTATTTTGGTAGGCATTTTCGATTGAGGATTCTATGTATTTTTACGTAATTACTTGATTAATTGTAGCGAATAGCTAGCAGAGTATGTGATTTTTTTTGTTAATTTGTACCGAGATTATTGATAATCTGTTGTTCTAGATAAGAATATTAAAATACTTTAAAGATATGTCTAATGTAGAAGTTGTAGCAAATATTCAAGATTTGGTGTCCAATCTTGAGTCAGTAATTGCTGCACAAATAATGGCAGATATTGATAGAGCCAATAATTTTCAAATAATTGCGGAAGAAACATATTCTATTCTGACCAGTGGTAGATTGGTTAAACCAAAAATGAGTAATCGGAAAACTATCGCAGTAAGTGGTAATGTCGCTACGGTTAGCGGTTGGGATTCTTTGAATACAAAATGGAAGCAATCTATCAAACAAAATAAACGTATATATTTAGAGCAGGATGAAAGTCAAGTCAAAGAATATTATCATAATTTAAGAACAGAATTTAATCGATATGGCTATCAAACAAAAGTGTGGGAATTAGACCCGAAAAACAATTTAGGGAAGCACTATCGTTCTCATGCAGAAAAACAAATCTCGGTTATCCAACCCGATAATTCTATTGGTGTATCGAGGGGTATGTGTGAAGAAGATTGTTACCCTTATTTTTATGCATTGGCGCAAATAAGACAACAAAATATTATTATTGCTGACCCTAACGGTATCTGGCTGTTTTATACTTATGGTCAAGTAAAGTTCGTTTATCGTTTATCATAGATATCTGGGCAAGTAAAGGAAGGTGCTTTATGGCGATTCCCTCTAAGCTACAAAATCTGATTCAAGAGGCTAATAAATCATTGTATCGTCATCCTCAACATGACTTGAATCTAGGTTATCGTCATGCGATTTGGGTAGCATTTGGTGATCATGGGCATTTAAGACGTACAGCACTAGCACTTTCTACAACTCGTCACGTACTCCCGATTTGGAATCAAAGATTCAAGAATGATGATAGACCGCAACAACTTCTTACTCTAGCTGAAAAAGTTATTTCTGGAGATATTAATAAAGCTTTCGTAGAAAAAGAGAGCCAAAAGTTTTGGCGAGAAATGCAACAATTAGGTTATGACGATTCGGGTATGGCTTTTACTGTTGGATGTGCAGCAGTTGCATCGCTCGATACTGCAATTTTTGATGAAAACTTTGACCCAGATGAGATTGATTTTAATCTCACAGATAATCAAGATATAGAAGGAAATGATGCTGCTTTCTTTGCTGCTTGTGCCTATGCAAATGGTGCAGTTTGGGAAACTATTTCTGGAAAATCAGATTCTGCAAAGCGTTTAGAATTTTGGTCGTGGTGGTTAAACGTTGCTGTTCCCAGTGCATGGGAGGCTATAGAAGAAGATGAGAAGATACATATTCCTTAATCACAGTTTATATGTTCATATTATCTGTAAAAAAATTAAATAAACAATTCTGGAGAAACATGAAAAAACTCTCCTAAAGCCTTTGCTTGAGCTTTAGTAATTGCACGTTTGCCGTTTAAAATTTCCGAGACAACTTCCTCTGAACCAATAATTACTACTAAATCAGATTGTTTTATTTCTCGTGCTTCTATCAAATGTTGGAGAATTTCGTGGGGAGAAGATTCACCCATTGAATAGTTTTTGTTCTCATATTCTTCTATCAATCTCACCAAAATTTGTAATAAAGCTGTTTGTTCTGGTGAGCGATTTTTACAACCCATTAGTTTCTCTACATCAGCTAGCATCCGCTCGTATTCTGACTCTGATGTGATGACTTGGGGTTGATATTCTGCTAGTAACTTGCCGTAAACATTTTTATCGAAAGCTAAGGACATTTTTATTCACCTTATCGCCCGTTTTGACGGCGTCTCATTTATTCCTAATCTAAAACTTTAATTTCAGACTAGAGAATATTTCTTAACTCTTTTTTTATAAAATAAATTGTAATTGGTAGAATTTATTATGATTAAAAGTAAGGGTCGTTTTTCCATTTGTCTTTATTATAAATAGTATGGGTCAAAAAGTATTTGTAGTAGATTGTTTGGATTTCGTAGTCAATATCTACAATTAGGCGATATGCATTACCTTTGATGTTGAATACTGTGAAGTTTCCCACAGCGTCAGCGGCTGGATAAACTTGTCTTACATCGTCTAAGTGTTGCCATGATGCAGACTTCACAACACGATACCAAGCTTCAACTTGTTCAGTTACATCTGGATATTTAGCAGCATCAGCACGTAAATTGCGAATGCTGATTAGATGCATAAAATATTTTTCCCATGATATTTAATTTATCGACGAGCCGTTAACCATGACTCCATGAAAAGCTTCTCATTTTGAAAACATAATGTCAAGTTTAGATTAGGCTACCTGAATTTTCCAATCCAAAATTGCAATATCCTGCAAGATTTTGTGGAATATGGAGCGTTTATAAATCTTCACAAAAATCTGTAAGCGTTATATGTTACATTTTACAAGTCTCGACGCGAGAGAAGAGATTGCAAACCACGACCAATCCAAAAACCCCCTTGGGCTTACTAACTCCGGAAGGTTTCCTTGGGCTGCTCTCATATCAAAAGTAGTATCTCCGTACTCCACCCACTCCCCTCCTTTTCTCCAACCTACCCGATCACCAAACGCTTCCCAAATCTTATCGTCGTACTCTTTAGTTCCACCCAGACTTTGATAAATCCGCTTCTGCACAGAGAAGCCAAAGTGCCCATTGCTGTATTTTACCCAAAGTTGGTCAATTGTGCGGAGGTCTTCACAGGGAAAATTATCAATGCTTTCACCATCAAGATACCGTTCGTCTTCTCTTCCAGCTACTGCTAGTATCACTCGTGCTGTTTCTTGATCAGCTTCTTTCCACTTTCCTGCTGCAAGGAAGTCACGCAGTCGGGTGTAGTCCATCCTTGCGGTTTTTAACTTGATATTATCTTCTACAACACCCAGCAATTCTCTAAACTCGCGCACTGTCTGCGGTCTATCTTGCACTGACAACGCCATCCCTTTAATAATCGCATCATTCACCCTGTCGCTAATCTGGGAATTATGCTGCTGAGGTGAGGGTAATTGGGCAAACTTTCTAAAATTAGCCGGAAAAGGAACTTCCGCAGTCAATAAACTATACAAAGTTGCAGCCAAAGCATAAACATCAGTTGCATCAGTAAAACGCCCTTGCCTTTCATACTGTTCAATTGGTGCATAACCCTCTGTTTTAGAATTAGTCATGCTGAGGGTTTTACCAATGGTAAACTCACGCGCCAGACCAAAATCAATCAAAACTGCTTCTTTTTTACCATCCCGCAAAATAATATTATTCGGCTTGACATCCCGATGTAAAAAGCTTTGTTGGTGGACATATTCTAAAGCTTCTCCCACTTGGTTGATGTAGCGTAATGCTTCTGTTTCAGATAATTGTCCGTGTTTATCAACATAAACCCCTAAATCTTCCCCATCAATATATTCCATCACCATTCCCCATAATCCAGCTTCCTGTATCACTTCATGGACTTTGACAATATGGGCATGCTGACAACCTCGCAACCGCAATGCTTCGTTGACGAATTGTTCTTGCTTTTCTGCGAAGTCACCTTGACTTTGATGTATCGGGTTGAGGGTTTTGATGGCAAATAATTTGTTTGTTTTCTGTTCTAATGCACTATAGGTGACACCAAAACCGCCACCACCAAGGACTTTTTGAATGATAAATCTACCGTTTTTCAGGGGTTGATTGGGTGTCCACAGTTGCATAAGTGGAGTAAGTGATGATTTAAGATGCTATATCGTTAATTATACGTAATTTTTCTTCAATATAACTGGTATGCTTGCATTTATTCAAAAATCCTTATTTATTTCCGCAACTATCTACCACAATTACATTAACGCTAACTGGTACACGTTTCAAATACCTTTGTCCCCTTTCCTCCATCACAACATCTGCACGCACTCACCTACCTCGGCTAGTGGGATAATTTATAGCCCACTAAGGTGGGCTTTGTTCTTATAGCCGAGCCAGTGCGTTGCGCGGGTTCCCCGCGTTGAAGCACCTGGCGTCCAGGCTTCTAGCCTGCGGGCTTTATATCTATTTTAACTTCTTACTTTCCCGGCGCCACTTACCCCTAACCAAGCGAATTTCATCAAAACTATAATTGTCACCAAGATACTCTTTAATTGGAGTTAAAGCAATATCCCCAAGAATTTCTAATACTTGCAAAATTTTCTGCTGTTTGTCTAGCGGAACCAACAAATTTAAATCTACAGGCTGATTTTTATCAATTAAATCTGAAAGGTGACGGATGATTGTTGTGGGTCTAAAATTGCGTTTTTGAGCAATTTCTTCCACAGTTAAACCTTGTTGATGTAACTGTAAAGTCAAATATTCGGTTTCTGTAGGTATGGCAAGATAAGGTGTAGAAGTAACGTTACTTTTTTCTTATGACAAATCTTGTTCTTGACAGTATGCGCGAATTTCCTT
>NZ_JBPAOH010000145.1:0-20846 GCF_050875635.1 Tolypothrix sp. VBCCA 56010 | reverse complement strand
GGGCCCTATCGCATTGGGCATTGGCATTCTTTCCCATGCCCCATGCCCCATTCCCCATGCCCGCTCTCATCCCACTCCGTGGCTGGGGTGGGATGAGCTTAAGCCCTTCTTTATGTCGATTTCCCCAACTCCAATACATACCGGATTTATTGTACTCAGGATTGGCGACAACTTCGGCAACGCGATCGCCTGCCAACTCTTCAGACACAAATCCCCCAGTAATATTCTTCTGGAAGAATAGAAAGATTTTCTGAAACAGCGGATAGTGGTTGCGAAACAAAGCTGTAGTTGCCATACATTCAGGATACAGAGAACTGAAAACAATATTAGTTGACTGGTGATAACGCCGATGCAATTCTCGCATAGTCAATAGATTGCACAGCGTTATAAATTCCAGCAATTTTGATTGAGAAGCCATTATGAAGTTTTTTTGCGGCTCGCAAGCTCCTGGATATACTGCTGTAGCGATCGCGGCTCTCGTCCGAGAATGGCTCCTTCAGCCGTGAGTCGAGCCGTATTGCGCTTAGAAGATGACTTGGGGGTGCGCTTGCTTGGGCGGACGACTCGCAGTTTGACGCTGACCGAAGCTGGCAAGCGATTTTATGAACGCTTAGGGCAAATTCTCAACGACTTGGAAGAAGTTGAACTTGAAGTCAAACAATTGCAATCCATGCCGATGGGAACATTGCGGCTCGATCTGAGTTTTGTGTTTGGCAAAATGCATATCGCTCCGGCTCTGGTGCGATTTGCCGCACAATATCCTGAGCTAAACCTGAATGTTTCTTTTAACGATCGCTTGATCGATCTGATTGAGGAAGGCGTTGATGCGACTGTGCGGATTGGCATGAGCAACGATAGCCGTTTAATCATGCAACACCTGGCAACTGCACGCTACATAACTTGTGCCTCGCCGCAATATCTTGCCCAGTATGGTACGCCGACAACGCCCACAGAACTGTTGCAGCATCGCTGTGTCAACTTTATCTTTCCACAGACCCGACGAGAAGCTAACTGGAAGTTTGAACAAGACGGAAAAGTGATTGACCTTGCCGTTGACAGTTATCTGCGATTTGATAATTCAGAAGTCATTTTAGAAGCGGTCATTCAAGGAGCCGGTGTGGCTCAATTACTCAAATTTATTGCAGCGAAAGCGATCGCGCGTGGAGACCTCCAACCGATTCTCCAATCCTACGCGCCCCAAGTTGGATTACCGATCGCAGTGTTGTATCCACAAAAACGCTATCTCTCGGCTAAAGTTCGCGTTTTTGTTGAGTTTATGAGAGAATTGGCAGCTACTTTAAAGCGAGTTGATGTTGTAGATTGAACGTTTACGAACCGCTTGAGCGAAGTCTACCCAGTTATCTGCCGTAGACAGTGGCGACAGTATCAAGCAATTCCAACTAACTTGGCGCTCAAATCCCACAGCTTTTTAGCTTTGTTATCATCGCTAGCTTCGTTAGAAACTTCTTGCACAAAAGATTTACGCCCTTCTTTCTGTCGATTTCCCCAACTCCAATACATACCGGATTTATTGTATTCGGGATTGGCGACAACTTCGGCAACGCGATCGCCTGCCAATTCCTCAGACACAAATCCCCCAGTAATATTCTTCTGAAAGAGTGGAAAGATTTTCTGAAACAGCGGATAGTGGTTGCGAAACAAAGCCGTAGTCGCTACACATCCCGGATACAAAGAACTGAAAACAATATTAGTTGACTGGTGGTAACGTCGATGCAATTCCCGCATAGTCAAGACATTGCACAGCTTGCTATCTTTGTAAGCTTTGCCCGGTTTGAACTTCTTGCCGTTAATCATGGAAATTGGCGCTTTAAAGCCTGCCTCAAAGCCTTGAAGTTCTCCCAAATCTGGAGGTGCTGGAATCGGAATTTTGCCTCCCAACTCTTTCGGATTTGCCGTCACAGTTCCCAAAATAATTAATCTTGGCTGTGAAGCTGAAGATTTTTTCAAATCCTCAAGCATCAGGTTGCACAAGAGAAAATGTCCCAGATGATTTGTGGCAACGCTCAACTCATATCCATCTTCGCTGTACAACGGCTCTTTTAATAAAGGCATATACACGGCAGCATTGCACACCAAAGCATCCAAAGACTTACCGCTTTCTCGAAAGTTTTTCACAAACTGTCGCACACTTTCTAAGCTGGCTAAGTCGAGATGCATGATTGTGTAGCTGTCTTGCGGCATCCCTAGGGTTTGGGCAGCTTTTTGGGTCTTCGGGATATCCCGACATGCCATCACCACATGCCATTGCTTCGTTTGAGCAAGCGCTCTTGCAGCTTGCAAACCGACTCCTGAAGATGCACCGGTAATTACAACCGTTGACTGCCCATGTTGTTGCATTCTCTTTATCCTCCCTTGACCGTCCTTAACTATCTTCAGGATCTCACATTTGGAACGCATCGTAGAGACGTTCCGGACCGAACGTCTCTACATCTGGGGCGGAACGATGCGTTTTTGGCAATTTACTGAGTGCTTTGACAAACACATTTTTTCTACTTATGCTATCTTGATTGGAAATATCAAAAAAATATCATACCAAGGGAAGATGCCAGGTCTATGAAAATAATCCTCAACCTAGAAGCAGAATTATATTTTCAGCAAGGATTGCGCCAAAACAAAGCAGAAAAGTTTTCTGAGGCGATCGCCAACTTCGACAAAGCGCTAAAATGTAAGCCAGATTATGCGGAAGCCTTATCGCAAAAAGGTTTTGCTCTAGGTTGCTTGGGTCGTCACGCAGATGCGATCGCTTGTTTTGACTTAACGCTCTTATTACGCACAGACGCTTGCTGGGTTTGGCACAACCGCGCTATTGCCCTAGGAAAGTTAGAACGTCACGCTGAAGCTCTCAATAGCTTTGACCGCGCTCTTGAGTTTAACTTCAATTCCCCCACTATTTGGCACAATCGCGGTATTACCTTGTGCGACTTGGGACATTATGAAAAGGCAATTATCAGCTTTGAGCGCACTATAAACTTGCAACCAGATGCTTATTGGGGATGGAATAATAAAGGTAATGCCCTCAAACAGCTAGGTTACTACGAAGAAGCTGTTAACAGCTACGATCGCGCTATTGAATTCGACCCCAACAACGTCATGGCTTGGCATAACCGAGGTGCGAGTTTGAGCAACTGGGGACGTTATGAAAAGGCGATCGTCAGCTTTGACCGCGCTTTAGCAATTCAACCAGATTATTATAAAGCTTGGTTAAACAAAGGCATAACTTGGGAAAAATTACAGAATTACTCTGAGGCGATCGCTTCTTACAATCGTGCCCTAGAATTGCAACCAAACGATCACGTCATCTTATATAACAAAGCCCGCTGTTATGCCTTACAAAACAACATTGAAGCAGCAATTGAGAACTTACAACAAGCAATTATTCTTTGTCCAGAACAATATCTGCAAATGATTCCAACTCACTCAGATTTTGACAAAATCCGTGAAGATGGACGCTTTCAGGCTTTGATTCAACAACCTAATCGTTAGGGGGAAGGGGGACAAGGGAGACAAGGGGGACAAGGGGGACAAGGGTTTTTGAAGAGGGGGAAAGGGAAAGAATTATTACCAATGCCCAATGCCCAATGCCCAATGCCCAATGCCCAATGCCCAATGCCCAATGCCCAATGCCCAATGCCCAATGCCCAATGCCCAATGCCCAATGCCCAATGCCCAAATTGACAGTTAAGTAATTAGATGAGGTTAAAAATGTCTTACAAGATACGTCGTTTACATAGTCATCTGAAAGTATGTAAAAGCATTGAAGCTGAGAAAAGCTGGAAAATTGAGGAGAATGTAGAGATTTTGAAAGAAGAAATAGAAAGGTTAAATTTAGAATTGCGCTACAAGAGTTACGAACTGGAAAAGATGAAGCAATCGAGAGATATGGAACAGGAAGTATATACTCTAATCACTTCAAGTTTGCAAAATATTGATGATGCTAATGAATTAGCGAAAAACTTGTTAGCGTGCGATCGCCTAATCGATAAAGTTTTAGCTGAATTATTCGATGCTATTTATATCTATAATTCACAAATCAACTAGAACCCCGGTAACTCATGCGAAACCGGGGTTCTAAAGGGGAGTAGCAATGCTTGGCATGAGCGATAAATCGCTCACTACGAACTATCATATTCAATCTGATGCTTTCATTGCTAGTTGAAAAGGATGGAAGAAAACTATGACAGTTGATACCTATACGTTTATTGAGTCTAACTCAAAATTGGAATTACAAACTCAATCAGAGTCATTTGCTCAAGTCTTGATAAATCGAGCTGTAGAACCTGCTTTTTGTTTAGCAGCAAACGGGCAATTTCTTTACGTTAATGATGCAACTTGCCGGATGAGCGAGTATTCCCGTGAGGAATTACTTTCGATGACGGTAGATGAGATAGATATAGACTTTTCTCCACAAGTTTGGTCAGAACTATGGCAATTGAAATCAGATTCTTTAAGCTTTGAATCTCGCTATCGAACAAAGACAAATCAGATATTAAAAGTAGAAGTCACCCTGAGTTATGTAAATCAAGGTAATAAATTTATCTGTGCTTTTGCCCGTGAGAAAAATGATGAAGTTGTATTGGATGTACAACAATATGCAGATAAATCAAATAATTGTCACGAAAATTTACAAAACCAACTGAAAACATCTCTTTCTTTACTTCATTGTACTCTCGAATCTACCTCCATTGGCATACTTGCAGTTAACTTGAAGGGAGAAATCACTTATAATAACCAAAAATTCCTGGATATGTGGCAACTGCCAACAACGATAAACATATCTAAGAAATATAAGCGAAGCAAAGTTTTTTTTGAAACACAAGTCAAAGATTTAGAAGTTTTTCGCTCATGCGTTTGGGAAATGTGCGATAGTAGCGATCGCACAAGATACGATTTGGTAGAATTGAAGGATGGCAGGATTTTTGCCCACTACTCGCAACCGCAGCGATGCGGTGAAACAATTATCGGTAGAGTGTGGAGTATTTGGGACGTTACAGAATCAAAACGAACTGAGGAAAGACTCAGACTGAACGAAGCGAGATTTCGCACTTTAGCAGAAACTACAGAAGCGGGTATTTTCTTAATTCAAGGTAAGCACCTTTGCTATGTAAATCCGGCAACTGAAATACTGACCGGCTACACATTCAAAGAATTGCTAACTGATTTCGATCTTGATAAACTGATTTTAAGCAAAAAGCTGAGGCAAGTAAACAATCAAGATTCAGCAGCTTTAGGTGAATATCAAGAGATGCAAATTCTCACAAAAAACGGTACTCAACGCTGGTTAGCTTGCACAACTGCACTGCTGGATGGAATGTTTGATTTTGCCGGTAAACCAGTTGAACTGATTACAGCGATTGATATCACCGATTACAAACAAGCAGAATTTGAGCTTTGCCAAGCGTTAGAACAAACAAAACGACTCAGCGAACAAAAAGAACGCTTTGTCTCTATGCTCTGTCATCAATTTCGCACTCCACTAAACATTGTATCATTCTCTGCTGATTTACTCAAACGTCACATTCACAAATGGACTGAGGAAAAGAAAAGCTCGTATTTTGATTTAATTCAAGATGGTATCAAACAAATCAGTCAGTTGTTGGATGACATTTTGTTATTTGGTAAAGCAGAAGCTGCAAAATTACAGTACCAACCAACAGAAATCAACCTCAATCAGTTTTGTGGTGATATTGTCTCTCAGGTGCAGTTGGCAAATAGCAACCAACAATCAATCAATTTTGTGAGTCCAGATAACTGTACAACTGCTTATTTCGACTCGAAAATGCTACAGCATATCTTAAGTAACTTGCTCTCGAATGCGATAAAATATTCGCCTGCTGATAACAGCGTTACGTTGAAACTAGATTGTTCTGAAGATGAAAATATAATTTTTCAAATTCAAGATGGGGGTATTGGGATTCCGGTAAAAGATCGACAACAAATATTTGAGCCATTTTATCGAGGTGGCAATATCGATAGCATTCCCGGTACTGGGTTAGGACTAGCGATTGTCAAAACTCTTGTTGATTTACATGGCGGTGAAATTGCTGTAGAAAGTCAAGTAGGTACAGGCACTACGTTTACTGTGACGTTGCCATCAGTAAAACAGTTGAAGTCTGATTAACAGATCCAACAGATCCCCGACTTCTTGAAGAAGTCGGGGATTTGAGTACACCCGTAGGGGCACGGCAGTGCCGTGCCCCTACTTTTGCTTAAATACGGTGCGTTGCGCTCTTGCACAACACAACGGCAATAAAGCGGGAGGAACATCCACACCGCTTTTTGCCTCCCCTACATTTAAATTTCTTAACTACAAGATAACATGGCGATACATTAATATAGCGGTTCTCGTTTACGTGAGGTACACCCGTAGGGGCACGGCACTGCCGTGCCCCTACACAGATGCGATATGATGTTGTACCGTATCTGAATGGGAACCGTTATATAACATGGCGATGCATTAACATAACATGGCGATGCATTAACATAACATGGCGATGCATTAACATAACATGGCGATGCATTAACATAACATGGCGATGCATTAACATAACATGGCAATGCATTAACATAACATGGCAATGCATTAACATAACATGGCAATGCATTAACATAACATGGCGATGCATTAACATAACATGGCGATGCATTGACATAACATGGCGATGCGATCGCCCCACCGTCGTACAGACGTTCCGGACTGAACGTCTCTACATACCGCGAATACGTCCGGCTAAAGTTGCGACTGCAAGCGCTAGTTGCTCGGCTGCTACAGGTTTGGTAAGATGCATTTGAAAGCCGGCGGCTAAAGCCTCTGTTCGATCCTCGCTTCTAGCATGTGCTGTCAGCGCTGCTGCGGGAATTTGTCCTCCAGCTTCAGCACTTAGTTGTCTGACTCGACGAATTAATGTATAGCCGTCTTCCCCTGGCATACTGATATCAGACAACAACACATCATATTCTGAAGGGTTTGCTGTTAAAATGGCGATCGCATCCGTTGCTGAGGCAACTGTTGTTACTATGGCTTGATATCCTTCCAGCACTGCGGTGAATACCTCACGCACATCAGCGGCATCATCGACAATCAAGACTCGCACACCCGCTAAGGATGGGATATCTCCAACTAGCATTTCTATGTCGATCAAGTCTAGTGACTTCACCGCAGACTCTGCAATTTTAGTTTGCAGCGGCAGCCTTACAGTAAATGTCGCTCCTTGTCCTTCACCCAAACTTTCAGCCTCAACTGTGCCACCGTGAAGTTCAACTAAGTGACGGACAATCGTCAGTCCGAGTCCGAGTCCAGTATTTTGTCGGGTAAGCGTACTATCTGCTTGCCGGAAGCGATCGAAAACATAAGGTAAAAAGTCAGGACTAATGCCCTTACCCGTGTCGCTGACTTGAATTTGAGCGATTGAATCAATATACTTTAATGTAATTTCAACTCGTCCTTGTGGGGGGGTGAATTTAATCGCGTTAGAAAGTAAATTCCAGACGACTTGCTGTAAACGCATGGGATCGCCAGATATTCGTTGGGAGGCAGCATCAAGCCTGGATTCAAGTTGAATTTGTTTCGCGTCTACTGAGACGCGGACGACCTCAATCGCTGCCCTAATTATCGGGGCAAGCTCGATCGGATAAGCGTTTAAGCGCAGCTTGCCTGAGGTAACGCGGGAAATATCCAACAAATCCTCAATCAGTTGGGTTTGTAACTTAGCGTTGTTTTCAATTGCCTGAAGCCCACGAGCAAGTCTGTTTTTGTCAACTTTTTGACTGCGGAGCAACTGTGCCCATCCTACTAGAGAATTAAGGGGATTTCTCAGTTCGTGAGAAAGAATCGATAAAAACTCATCCTTAATGCGGTTAGCTGTTTCAGCCGCAGCTCGAGCTGACTGTTCTTGAGATAAAATTTGAGCGCGTTCTGTCTCCAAGTTTTTTTGCTGCGTGATGTCATCAATCGCCAAAAGAATCATGTCCTGATGGTTTGCTTGAGACATTTTGCGAGCATTCAGCAGCATAACTTTGCGTCCGATTTGCTCAAACTCATGCTCAACTTCTAAGTTTTGAAAATCTGACAGCAGCGTATCGCTAGGAATAATTTCTTCGAGAAGCGATCGCAACTGGGGAATGTCCCATTGTCCATTTCCTAATTCAAAAATCAAGCGCTGTTCTACCTGGGCTGGTGAAACTTTAAATGTCTCATAAAAAGCCCGATTTGCCGTGATGACTTGTAAGCTCGCATCTAGCACCATTAAAGGTTCCCGCATCGTCTCCACAATCGCTTCCGCATAATTGCGCGATTGTCGAAGCTGGTCTGCGCTGCGTTTGAGCGCGTCAATATCTACCAATATCACCACCGCACCATCAATTTTATTGTCGATTGTGCGGTAGGGACGGATTCGCAAATCATACCAACGCCCGTTGTGGTCTTGCACTTCCTGCTCTTTCACGCTGAGGTTATTAATCACCTCCAAAATCTGTTGCTCTAAGTCTGGTATGTTGAGATTGAGATTAATATCTCCTAACGGTCGTCCCACATCGGTAGGAATCAAGTTGAGGATTTGTCGTGCTAAGGGAGTAAAGCGACGGATGCGAAGATCGCTCCCCAGCATCACAATCGGAATATTTATACTACTAAGCAAGTTCTGCAAATCGTTACTGACTTGGTTCGATTCGATATTGCGTCGATGCAGTTCGTCGTTAACAGTATTTAATTCTTCATTTGCTGCTTGAATTTCTTCTTTAGCGGTTTCCAGTTCCTCATTCGTGCTTTGCAATTCCTCATTACTTGAGAGTATTTCCTCGTTGGCAGCTCTCAAATCTTGATTGGAGGCTTCCTGCTCTTCAATAATCGATTGCAGATGCTCTTTAGTAACCGCTAGTTCCTGTTGCAGCCTCGCAATTTGGTTGTTAGCTGCTTGTTTTGTTTGCCCAGTTTTTTC
The DNA here is from genome assembly GCF_050875635.1 of Tolypothrix sp. VBCCA 56010. Taxonomy (NCBI): domain Bacteria; kingdom Bacillati; phylum Cyanobacteriota; class Cyanophyceae; order Nostocales; family Tolypothrichaceae; genus Tolypothrix; species Tolypothrix sp. VBCCA 56010. The sequence goes on along the minus strand of NZ_JBPAOH010000145.1, from coordinate 11,892 downwards.
GCTACTAGTTTTCACTAACTGAGGTGTCGCTTGGGTCGGGGTATCCTCAAATAAAATTAAAAAGTAACGTTCTTGTGACCTGCGAGCTTGAAAGGGAATAACATTAATACTAATCTGCCGTGGCTGCTGGTTCTCCCAGATTTGCAAGTCCTCTTTTGTCACTGGCAAATCCTGCTTTTTTGCTTGCTGAATTGCCGTGCGGACTTCTAGCCGCAAATCTTCTCGAACCATTTTCAGCAAATTCAAACTTGCCCTGCCTGGGGCAGGTTTCAGATAAAAGCTGGTCTCTCCCCGAAATTGCAGAATCTCCAGATCGTAGTTTGTAATTACACCACCAGGCGCATAGCGATTCAATACTATCTGGTCTGCTTCTTTCTGCAAGTCAAAATCGGTAAAAGTCTCTTCGTTGTTTTGTAAACCAAGACTTCCTAAGTCTAAAGGATAATTGTTGCTAACTACATCTAAAGGCAACCGAGCCTGAGTCAACTTTCGGGCATAAATCTTGTACTTTTTATCAACCAGCGAAAACAAGTCTAAAAATTCCCCGACGGTTTCCGAAGTTCCTAACATCAGAAATCCGGTTGATTTGAGACCATAATGGAAAATTGGCAGAATCTTCTTCTGCAAAATCGCCCCGAAATAAATCATTACATTTCGACAGGTGATCAAATCGAGCTTGGAAAATGGGGGATCGGCGCACAAATTTTGTTTGGCAAAGACACACAGTTCGCGCACCGGCTTACTAATTTGGTAGCCATCGTCTTGCCGGACAAAAAAGCGTCGCAGACGTTCTGGTGAGATATCTTGCATCTGGCTGTATTTATAGATGCCAATCCGAGCTTTTTCGATCGCACTCTCACTGATGTCTGTAGCATAAATCTGAATCGGCGGCTTAATTGGCTGCGTCTCTAAAAATTCCAGCAAGCAAATGGCGATAGAATAAGCTTCTTCCCCGGTTGCACAACCTGCCACCCAAATGCGGATCGGTACTGCTACCGATTTATCTTTGGTAATTACCGGAAATACTTTACTTTTTAAGGCATCAAAGGCTTCAGGGTCACGCATAAAACTGGTGACATTAATCAAAACATCGTCGTACAAAGCCAGTACTTCTGCCGGATGGTTTTGGAGATACGTGACGTAATCCTCCAATCGTTCTATCTGATATAGCACCATCCGCCTTAAAATTCGCCGCCGAATGGTAGTGTGTTTGTAATGGGTAAAATCAACTCCTGTAGTAGCCTGCAACAATACAAAGATGGTTTGTAAGGCATTCTCACCTTCAATTGGTGGTGCTTGTTCGACCTTTACTGAAGCAGAATCAGCGATGTAGGGATGATGGCTGATTTTTGCTAGTTCTTGGGCGATCGCTGGCGGTGGTAAAATAAAGTCTACATGTCCGGTAGCGGCAGCAGTGTTCGGCATACTGCTAACTTGTGCGGTGTCTGAACACTGAGCAAAGGTAATCCCCCCAGCCGCTTTGATTGCTTTTGCTCCCAGTGCCCCATCAGAATCACCCCCAGAAAGAACAATAGCGATCGCTTTGTTACCCCGCTCCTCAGCTAAAGAAAGAAAGAAGGTATCAACCGTCATTGCTACTCCCCGAATCTTCTCACGCGGCATCAGTTTCAGTACCCCTTGAGAAATGGTCATCTGCTTATTCGGCGGAATCACATAAATCTGGTTCGGTTCCACGGTTGTATTATCAACCACTTCATGCACCGTCATCTCGGTTGATCTCGAAAGAATCTCTCTCAACAAACTTTTATGATTCGGGTCTAAGTGCTGTACCAAGACAAATGCCATGCCGGTATCAGTCGGCAGATGGGACAGCAATTCCGTGAATGCCTCCAATCCACCCGCAGACGCGCCAATCCCAACAATTGGGAATTCATTAGAGCCGTCTTGCAGCTCTTGATTAACAACTTTACCGTCATTCGGGTCAGATTGAGATTTCTTAGAAGGTCGCCTAGTCATTGAGCGCAGTTACGGCTACGGTAAACAATTTAGCTTTTATTTTAAAGGCTTTAGTTTCACCGAGGGCAAAAGCTTTCACGCTTATTGCTCTTCAACGGCAAAACATACTAACTTCTTTATATTGAATCATTTTGAACTCAATGGGGACATCTACCTGCTTTTTGTTTATTGCGCTTCTAAAATACAGACCTAACCACGCCACATCGCACAAGTCGGGAAACCCGCCCATGCGAGTGGCTCCCCTACCCCCTTCCCTATAAGGGAAGGGGAAAAAGAATCTGGTAGGGTGCGTTATGGACAGAAGTCCTAACGCACCGAAAATCAAAGGATGGTGCGATCTTCCGTTCGGCATAACATACCCTACTGACTACTTACGCAAAAACCCTTTGCAACTCTTATTCCTTCTCTTCTCCTGTCGGAGACGCGAAGCGCGAACGTGTACGAGCGTGTCTAGCCTTCGGCTTCTGCGTACTCCGTTGGAGAAGCCGAAGGCTAGCAGTACGTGGTTCGTTTTTCCGTGAATCGTGCGTAAGTCCTAATATAAGTAGAATAAACCGCCCTAAATACAGTTCGGTTAAGCAGACATCGCTGTGAGAAAAAGATTGCTAAAGTATATACAACTTGATAAAATACTGCTAGCTTCTTACTACTATGAACAATCTTTCTAACCGCAATCCAGAGAACTTTGGTTCGTCAGCAGTTAACAACAACTTGTGGCAATATATTAAATCGCTGAATCCAGAAATGGTTGCCCAACTATCCAAGCCAACATCACCAGAAGTACTTCAAGCGATCGAGCGCACCGTTGTGAGTATGTTGGGTAACTTACCTTCAGAAGACTTCGACATCGAAATTACCACCAGCCGCGAACACTTAGGTATGTTGTTAGCATCTGCCATGCTGAATGGTTACTTCTTACATAACGTACAACAGCGCTTGGAATTTGAAAAGTCATTGCAGTTAACACAAGTTGATTCCCAAGAAACTGTTTAATCTGCATGTTAAAAGCACTTAATTAGGGTGCTATCAGATTTTCTTCATTACACCCTAACAACTAATTTCTTACTTATTGAGACGCTAATTTAATCCCAAAGAACACCACCCAACAAATCCCAAGTTTTCGCGCCGACTATACCATCTACTTGCAAGTTATATTCACTTTGGAAATTTTTTACAGCTTGTTCTGTTTGCTCTAAAAAATTTCCAGTACGCAAATCTTTGTCGAAATAGCCTAAAGCAATTAAAAGATTCTGTAACAACTTTACAGCACCGCCAGTATCACCCTTCCGCAAAATCGGTAATTCTTTATTAGCTGTTGCTTGAACTTCTTGTATCATAATTAACTCCTTGAATTCAGTTTAATTTGACTGGAATTGTCTACACTACCTACAAGCCGAAAACTTCTTTTTTCGGAAAATTGCAGCACCATGAAGCCGTCATCCTACAAGGGTGCGGCTACACGTACAAAGCCTGCCTCCGCAGGCTGTAAAATCCCTAATTTTCTTTTAGCCCACGCAGGTGGGCTTCGTCCGTATAGCCCCAGGCTTCCAGCCTGAGGGCTTAAAATAAAAGATAAAGTGTTTATTTAACGCATGAAACGCATAGTTTTGATTGCTGGATTTGAATCGTTTAACGCTGAATTATACAGAAAAGCAGCTTACTTGTCTAACTTGCGCTGTGGTGAGTTGGATATTCGCGTGTTTAGCGATCGCGATATTACCACCAACCGCAGCGAGGTCCAAGCAGCACTTAAAGACGCGGATGTGTTTTTTGGCAGCTTGCTATTTGATTATGACGAAGTATTGTGGTTGCGCGATCGCGTTGCCCAAATTCCCATCCGTTTGGTATTCGAGTCAGCTTTAGAATTGATGAGTTTAACAAAATTGGGTGATTTTGCGATTGGGGACAAACCCAAAGGAATGCCCAAACCAGTTAAATTCATCCTTGATAAATTTAGCAACGGAAAAGAAGAAGATAAACTTGCAGGTTACATCAGCTTCTTAAAAATCGGTCCCAAACTTCTCAAATTTGTGCCAGTGCAAAAAGTGCAAGACTTACGCAACTGGTTAATTATTTATGGTTATTGGAATGCTGGCGGTGCAGAAAACGTAGCCGCATTATTTTGGATATTAGCAGAAAAATATTTAGATTTAAAAATAGGCGAAATTCCCCCGGTTATCGAAACCCCAAATATGGGATTGCTTCATCCCGATTATCAAGGGTTTTTTGAATCTCCCCGCGAGTATTTGCAATGGTATGAAAAGAGGGGAAAAGGGGAAAAGCCCCAATGCCCAATGCCCAATGCCCCATGCCCAATGCCCAATGCCCCATCCCCAATGCCCCATTCCCCAGTTATTGGAATTTTACTTTATCGCAAACACGTTATTACGAAACAACCTTATATTCCGCAATTAATTCGCAGTTTTGAAGAAGCAGGTTTGATACCTTTACCGATTTTTATTAATGGTGTGGAAGGACACGTTGCCGTGCGAGATTGGATGACCAGCGACTATGAAACGCAGCAACGAAATAATAATAATATTGAAACTCCTTCACTCTCCAACGAAGCGGTAAAAGTGGATGCGATCGTATCTACAATTGGCTTTCCTTTGGTGGGTGGTCCTGCTGGTTCAATGGAAGCTGGACGGCAAACGGAAATTGCGGTAAAAATCCTTGCTGCCAAGAATGTACCATACATCGTCGCCGCACCATTGCTAATTCAAGATATTCACTCTTGGACACGTCAAGGTATCGGGGGCTTGCAAAGTGTCGTATTATATGCATTGCCAGAATTAGACGGCGCTATTGATACAATTCCTCTCGGTGGGTTGGTGGGAGAACAAATTTATCTCGTTCCGGAACGAGTGCAGAGATTGATTGGCAGGGTGAAAAGCTGGGTTGCGTTGCGACAAAAACCTGCTTCACAGAGGAAGATAGCGATTATTTTGTATGGTTTTCCACCTGGGTACGGTGCAACAGGAACAGCTGCATTATTAAATGTACCGCGATCGCTTCTGAATTTTCTCCAGGCGCTGCAAAATCAAGGTTATGCGATCGCAGATTTACCCGAAGATGCAGAAGAGTTAATTCGCGCTGTTAAAGAAGCAGATGAACAACTAGTTTCTAATCCCCAGTCCCCAGTCTCTATCCCCACTACTGTCAACGCCAAAACTCTGGAAAAATGGTTAGGATATCTCCGCACATCTCGCATCGAAAAACAATGGAAATCTCTCACGGGTACGGGAATTAAAACTTACGGTGATGAGTTTAATATTGGCGGTATTCAGTTAGGAAATATTTGGATCGGTGTGCAACCACCTTTAGGTATACAAGGCGATCCGATGCGGTTGATGTTTGAACGAGATTTAACGCCACATCCTCAATATGCTGCTTTCTACAAATGGCTGCAAAATGAGTTTCAAGCTGATGCTGTGGTGCATTTTGGAATGCACGGTACTGTCGAATGGTTGCCGGGATCGCCATTAGGTAATACGGGTTATTCTTGGTCGGATATTTTGTTAGGAGATTTGCCGAATTTATATATATATGCGGCGAATAATCCTTCAGAATCAATTTTGGCAAAGCGTCGCGGTTACGGTGTGTTAATTTCTCACAATGTCCCGCCTTATGGACGTGCTGGTTTGTATAAGGAGTTAATGTCTTTGCGGGATTTGATTTCTGAATATCGAGAAGATTCGCAAAAGAATTATGCGCTGAAGTCAGTGATTTGTCAGAAAATTGTTGATACTGGTTTAGATGCTGATTGTCCGTTTGATGAGGCGAAACGTTTGGGGATTTCGTTTAGTCCTGAGAATGTGCGGATGTTTAGCGATCGTGCTTTTAATGATTATTTGGTGAAGTTGTATGAGTATTTGCAGGTGTTAGAAGGTCGGCTTTTTTCTTCGGGTTTGCATACTTTGGGTGAAGCGCCGAATGAGGAGGAGATGGCGGGGTATTTGCAGGCTTATTTTGGAAACGAACCGCGAAGACGCGAAGGACACGAAGAAGAGGAGGAAATAAGAGGTTTGTTGATGCAATCTACTGATGAGTTGAGGAATCTTTTGCGGGGGTTGAATGGGGAGTATGTTATGCCGGCGCCTGGTGGCGATTTGTTGCGGGATGGTTCTGGTGTGTTGCCTACGGGGAGGAATATTCATGCTTTAGATCCTTATAGAATGCCTTCTGCTGGTGCTTATGAAAGGGGGAGGGAGATAGCTAAAAAAATTATTTCACAGCATTTAGAAGAATATAATAAATATCCGGAAACTGTGGCGGTGATGTTATGGGGTTTGGATGCAATTAAGACGAAGGGGGAGTCTTTAGGTATTCTTTTGGAGTTGGTGGGTGCCGAACCTGTGAAGGAGGGGACGGGACGCATTGTTCGTTATGAATTGATGCCTTTGGCTGAGGTTGGACATCCCCGAATTGATGTTTTGGCGAATTTATCTGGTATTTTTCGTGATAGTTTTGTCAATATTATTGAGTTGTTGGATGATTTGTTTCAACGTGCGGCTGATGCTGATGAATCTGAAGAGGAGAATTTTATTAGAAAACATGCTTTGGCTTTGAAGGCACAAGGGATAGAAAATGCTTCGGCGAGATTATTTTCTAACCCGGCTGGTGATTTTGGTTCGTTGGTAAATGATAGAGTTGTTGATGGTAATTGGGAATCTGGTGATGAGTTGGGGGATACTTGGCAAGGTCGCAATGTTTTCAGTTACGGCAGGCAGGATAAGGGTCAAGCTAGACCGGAAGTATTGACGCAGTTGTTAAAAACGAGCGATCGCATTGTTCAAGAAATCGATTCGGTAGAATACGGCTTGACTGATATTCAAGAATATTACGCTAATACTGGCGGTTTGAAAAAGGCAGCAGAAAAACAAAGCAAGAAGAAGGTTACAACCAGCTTTGTAGAAAGTTTCTCGAAAGATACTACACCCCGCAATCTCGATGATTTACTGCGGATGGAGTATCGCAGCAAGTTGCTAAATCCTAAATGGGCAGAAGCAATGGCTAATCAAGGTTCTGGTGGTGCGTTTGAAATTTCGCAACGCATGACGGCGTTAATTGGCTGGGGCGGCACTGCGGATTTTACTGATGATTGGGTATACGAGCAAGCCGCAGATACTTACGCTTTCGATGCAGAGATGGCGGAAAAATTACGCAAGTCGAATCCAGAAGCTTTCCGCAATATTATAGGGAGAATGCTAGAAGCTTCCGGACGCGGTTTTTGGAATGCTGATACAGAAAAGTTAGATAAGTTGCGTCAGTTGTATGATTTAACTGATGAGGAACTTGAGGGTGTAACAATCTAAGTAGAAAAGAGTAGGGTGCGTTATAACGAAGTTTAACGCACCATTAATGGTTAAGATGCCGTGTTTAATGGCACGTCGCATTTAATATAGCAATCCTATTTCCAAAGTGAAAATTGCCCTTCTTCAGATCCCCAACTTCGCAAGAGTTGTCGGGGATCTTGTTTTTACGACTGCTATAGAAAAATATATATAGCCGTTCTTAGTTGGATGCAATACAAAGTTCTATCGTCGCGTGTAGGGGCACGGCATTGCCGTGCCCCTACGAGTGTATTGGACTCAATCAATAACCGCTATATAGTAACTATAGAGTAGCTGATGTGCAAAAGCGATGCCTGCGGCAACCCTTGATCGGTAACGCCTGCGCTACTAAATTATAAATTACATCCTGAAGAAATTGTTAAGTTTTATGAGATTGTGTGCTTGCACACAGCTTTAATTTCCTCGCAGATTTACTGTATTAAATGCTGCTAACAATTAACAATCGTTAAAATAACCAAATTTTAAATATAAAAATTTTCAGTAATTGCAACAAGTTACATTTTCATAAGTATATCGTTATAACAGCAACAAGTATTTAAATACTAATATTAAAAAACTTATAACATAAGGGTGTAAAAATGAATCTATCACAGTTTGTGGCGTTCTACGAAGCTGGTAAATATGTCTATCAGCTATGGAACGAAATGCAGTATTATGGTAAAGAATATATCAGCGAGACATCGATAAAAAATAATAGCGGTCATATATTAAAAGTTAAAGTTTGTTTTAACAGCGCTCGTCAACGCTATCTGCAAATTAAGTTACCCTGGAATGCGGAACGAAAAATCCTCGCAGGAGTAGATAATTATCAACCAGGGGAATATTTAGCAATTAATCGCGATGAATGGCACATCTTTTTTCTACTTACCAATTTTCAGCATGATAGTGAGCTTTATGCTTATGCCCAGAAAATTGTCAATAGGTTGGTAGATAAAGCTAATCTAATCGAAAGTCAAAAGCGATCGCCTATTTCACTTCCCACAGAACTGCATCCAGCTAAAAGTCAAGTAGCTTAAAGACATATGCTGAATGTTAGTATCTGCTTGTCACTAACATTAAGCATAAATTGCATTAATTGTCCGAATTCAATCATAAGAATCTTGAAGATGTTACCATTTAGGAAATAGGACAAGCTTATGAAGTTTCTTATTACTATTCTTCAAGATGAAGATGGCATGTTCATTGCTGAATGTCCAGTAATTCCTGGCTGTGTTAGTCAAGGGAAAACCGAAAAAGAGGCTATTGCAAACATTCAAGAAGCAATCAAGGAATGTTTAGAGGTAAGGGCTGAAAAAGGAATGCCTTTGACCGTGATAACTCGCGAAGTGGAAGTTTCTGTATAATGCCTGCTGTACCAATATTAAAACCTTCTGAGGTTATCAAGACATTTGAGAAACTTGGGTGGGAAGTTTCTCGCCAGCGTGGAAGTCATATTATTCTGACAAAAGAAGGATATCCAGCTACTCTTTCTGTACCTAATCATAACGAAGTAGCTCGTGGCACATTGCGAAGTCTAATTTCTAAGGCAGAAATAACGGTAGACGAATTCTTGGAAGCTTTGGAAAATTAAATTTACTTGTTCACGCAATAAGCCAACTCTAACTCTCAAGTAACTGACGTGCAAAAGCGATCGCTTCTGCTGAAGTCGAGATTTTTCCTTCAACTTGTGCTACAGCGATTTCCGCCAATAGTTTGCCTAATAGTGGCGAAGCTGGAATCTGTAATGCTAGAATTAGTTCCTTCCCACTCAATAAGGGTGTGGGATGAGAAACCAGATCGTCAGGGTTCAGGTAGCGGTCGATCAAGGGTGCGATCGCCTCTACCAAGATATCATGTCCCACAGCTAAAACTGCTGTAGCCGGAAATACAAAACCGGCTTGTTGAAAGAAAAAATACTGTTCTCGCAAAGACATCTGAGATAATTTTAATTGCGGGAACAGCTTCAGGGCAGTAGTTACACCTTTAATTTCCGCACGACTATAAGTTAGTTTTTGTAATTCAATTTCCGCAACTTCCGGGTCAGGGTTGACAAGACAAGCAAGTTTGGCAATACTCAACCAAGTAGTTTTAACAGTATCCCTAACATACTCTTGCAGTTTTACGCCTAATTGCTGCCAATTTTCTGCTAATTTCACTGCTGCATCGTCAACTGCTGTTAATTTAGCAAAACTTTCGGATGTAGCGAACTTGAAAAAAGACGCAAGTAAATTATCTTGCCAAGCGCGAGTTATCCAAGGTGTTCCTTGAGAACTCAAAAGCAAATAATTGATTTCTACCCGAACTCGTTCTGCGGCAACTTCAGTTATATGCGAAGCTAGAGAGCGAATTGCGATCTGAGTATCTGTCTCAATTGTAAAATTAAGTTGCGCCGCTTGGCGATAAGCTCGCATTAACCGCAAAGGATCGTCTTGCAGATTGGCAGGTGATATCATCCTGATCGTGCGTTGTTCTAAATCAGCACAACCTTGCAAAGGATCGACGATTTCTTGCGTGTGCGGATTGTAGGCGATCGCATTTACTGTAAAATCTCTTCTATACAAGTCAGTTTCTATAGATTCCCCCGACTGTTGGGCAAAATCAACCGTAGCTTCGGGAAACACTACACGGGCAATTTGTCTTTGCGGATCGAGTAACACAAAACCAGCTTTGTAATGCTTGGCGATTTTTCGCGCTACCTTGACCGCATCAGATGGTAAAACAAAATCCAGATCCAAATACTCGCGAGTTCTTCCTAAAATGCGATCGCGCACAGCACCACCTACCAAGTAAGCTGTTTTTGGCAACAATTCCCGGCTAAAAGGATAATTATCAGATAGGTTAGGAGAATTTGAACCTTGCATTGTAATAAAAATCAATCCAGCAACTAATGAATTACGATTTGGCTTAAGCTAGATTAACAATAAAGCTCTTTGTATCGTGGTTATATTATGTGTATTTGTGTCAACTGCCACTATGTAGACCGCTGCATCACCTACAACGCAGTAGAAACGCAGCACCAACAACCTCACCTGACGGAAACCCCAAATTTTGAACCGAATGAACCCTCTATCAACGTTAACATCCGTCCCAAAGAGGATTATATTGAAATGGAATGGGATGTTGTCGGTTGTCTCAGCTTTAAGCGAGAAACAGGTAAATGGTCTAAGTTGCGTCCAGGTGAATTGGTGCCAACTTGATAATCCGTAGTAACGCAATTTATTGCGTTGTCATGACGCAATTCATTGCGTCACTACGAATTATTTTTATAAAAGCAGTTAATCCAAAATCCTAAATCTAAAATCGCTTGACCACTGAATTAGAAATCCAACCAACAAAATACGGTTTATCGCTACATACCACCACACCCGAATTGGGTTTGGCAATAAGTAACTTTGCAGAAGATACACGTTGTGACGTTTGGAATTTAGAGCGTAATGTATCTAGCTTGTTGCATGAATACTTAATTAATTTTATTAAACCGCAAACTTGGGCAGATTTAGCGTTTATTGCCGTAGCCAAGGGACCCGGTGGATTTACTGGTACTCGAATCGGGGTTGTAACTGCCAGAACATTAGGACAACAGTTGAATATTCCCGTGTTTGCTATTTCCACATTAGCAGCGATCGCCTACTCCCAACAAAATAAAAACGACAGTATCATTGCTGTGCAAATGCCAGCACAACGAGGTCAAGTTTTTGCAGCTATTTATCAACATATGCCTGATGCTTCTGGTTTAATATCTTTGTTGCCTGATACCGTATTTACACCAGAAGCGTGGCAAGAAAAATTAGCTTCAAATACAACTTATCAATTAATCGAAGCCAAATCTAACTTAGCAGCAACAGTAACCAGCGTGTTGCAACTTGCATATCTCGACTGGCAACAAGGCAAGCGTCCCCACTGGTCAGACGCTTTACCTTATTACGGACAGCATCCCGTCGATTTATGAAAAAGAGGGGGAAAGGGCAAAGGGTAAAGGTGAAGAAGTAATTTTAACAGGACTTACGCAAAAACTCTCTCTTACTCTTATTTCTTCGTGTACTTCGTCTCTTCGTGGTTCGTTTTTCCATGATTTTGCGTAAGTCCTATTTAAATAACTCCGTCCCTTTCCCCTTTTTTCCTTTTCCCTTTTCCCCTTTCCTTTCCCCTATTTACATCACCTACATCTTGAGGTTATGACATTAAAGTTATCCACATAACAGTATGTGGTCAATGTCAGTAAAACAAACTACTGACGATGCAGCCAAGAACCCATTGATTAATAAGTATGAACAACGCAATAGATTCTATGTATCAGTTAGCATGGCATTTACCTGTATATTCAACGATGATAGCTCAAACCGTTAGAGATCCTAATCTTATCGGTCAAGTGCAAACAGCTTTTAACCACTTTATCCAAACAGGTCAAGTGTGGGCACTGTTGATTGGGTTAGTCATTGGCTATATGATCCGGAATCTAACTAGCTACGGTTAAATGAGGGACAAGGAGACAAGGAGACAAGGAGACAAGGAGGACAAGGAGGACAAGGTGACAAGGTGACAAGGTGACAAGGAGAATAATTCTTTCTCCCCCTCCCCCTCT